>JAHFTP010000024.1 GCA_023265495.1 Chlamydiota bacterium | reverse complement strand
GGTGGCAATAGAGAAGGGGAAATACCTGATCCCATCCCGAACTCAGAAGTCAAGCCTTTCATCGCCGATGGTACTGTACACAAGAGTACGGAAGAGTAGGTCGCCGCCAAGCTTTTATTCATGCCCTTCAGATCTTACGGTTTGAAGGGCTTTTTTTTTGTGCATTATAATACTGCTAACCAAACTACCTATCTCGGGTAATCTATGAAAACACCCACGGAAAAACGACTGTCTATCGGCATCAGTCGGCATCAGTGATTTTAAAGAAATTATTGAAGAAAACTATTCCTATATCGATAAATCACTGCTCATAAAAGAACTGCTAGAAAGAGGTGACGAAGTAATCCTCTTCACACGTATGGAACTCTTTGGGAAAACGTTAAACCTTTCTATGATCCGTTACTTCTTTGAAAAAACGGCTCACGATACCGGCTATTTATTTAAAGGCTTAAAAATTGAAAAAGAGCCTAACTTTATGGCTCTGCAAGGGCAGTTTCCTGTCATTTTTCTCTCGTTAAAAGCGGTAAGACATTCCTCATGGGAGCAAGCTTATGCCTCAATTCGCAGCTTAGTGGCTGGCGAATACAATCGTCATAGATATCTTTTAGAGGGGGACACTCTACATGTAGAAGAAAAAAAGAAGTATCTCCAAATCCTTCGCGAAGAAGGAAGTCAAACTCTATATACATACAGTCTTCTTCTCCTCACACAATGTCTGCATCGCTACCACAAAAAACGAGTTATCGTTCTTGTCGATGACTATGACACTCCAGCTTATGCGGCCTACGTGGGAGGATACTATGATGTATGGATCTCTTTTTTTATAAACTGGCTCTCTGCAGGCCTCAAAGACAACAGCTCGTTAGAGCGAGGAGTACTAACAGGGGCTGTTAGCATCCCAATGGCAAATATCTTCTCCGGATTTAATAATCTTAGTACCTACACCGTTTTACAAGATGCTTTTTGTGATAAGTTTGGCCTTCTTGAAGAGGAGGTAAAAGAACTCGTAAAAGAACATCATCTAGAAGCTAATCTTCTTCAAATGAGGCAGTGGTATGATGGCTATCGCATCGGATCTTGCAGAGGTATTTATAATCCTTGGTCTGTTATAAAATACCTGAGGGAAGAAGGTGATTTGGCTCCTTATTGGGTAAATAGTTGCGATAATGCTCTTATGCGCGGACTTATTGCCCAAGGCTCTGAGGACTTTAAAGCTGATATCGAAGAGTTATTAAAAGGTGGAGTGATAGAAAAAAATATCGAAGAAGGTCTTATTTTTGCAGACCTTGCCAAAGGTCCCAATGCCGTATGGTCGCTGCTCCTATTTAGTGGGTATTTGACTACGGAGGCCGGTCCCACTGCCCCCGGCTCCCCCTCCCGTCTGCGTATTCCTAATGAAGAGGTGTTGCACCTTTATAGATCGATGGTCATAGACTGGTTTGAAAAAAGCATCCATGAATCCAAATACTGCCTGCTTCTGCAGAGCCTTACGAAAGGAGATATAGATACTTTTTCTAAGATCTTTCAAGAGTTCTTGCTCGCCTCCGTGAGCGTCTTCGACGTAGCTTCTGACCAGCCGGAGAAAATCTATCACGCCTTCATCTTAGGAATGCTCGTCGGCCTAGGAGAGAGTTACGAAGTGAGGTCTAATAGAGAAAGCGGCTACGGAAGATACGATGTCATGCTCATACCCAAAGACGTAAAAGGGCTAGGGATAGTGCTAGAGTTTAAGAGAATCGATCGTTTTGAAAAAATGGATCTCGAAACTGCTGCCGCCTCCGCTCTAAAACAGATCCAAGATAAAAAATATGACGAAGAACTTGTCTCACGCGGCATCACCCGTATCTTGCACCTATCACTTGTCTTCGAAGGAGAAAAAGTGCTCATACGAGCAAAGCAGGCCTAACGTCTTGCTAGGTCTGCTGAAGGAGTTAGTCCCTTAAGTAAGGGAATTTTAGTCTGATTTGCTCTATATGCTCGCGTGTTAGCTTGTGGCTGTATATCTCAAGTCTTGTCAGCTTGGAGCCTTCTACTCTGCAATCATTGACCGTTTCATCAGTAAACTGAGAGCACTCATTTATGGTGAGATGTTCAATAGAGGCGAGTTTATCTAATATTCTTGGTGATAGAGTGTCTATGTGGGCTAAGGTTAATGACCTAAGGTTTGGTGCACTTGAAATGATTCGGTCAAGTTGTTCCTCAGATAGGTCTATGATACCAGTGAGATCAATTTTTGAAAGGCGGGGGTTTGCTTGCACTATTCGTATTATATCTTCTGCACTTACATCAGGTTCAATAAATCTTAAGTCTAAAGTAGTTAAACTTCGGCAAGTTGACTGAATTGTTTTCATTACGTCATGATCGATTTGGATTCCGCTTAAGCAGAGAGCCTCTAGTTCCGGATGGGTCTTAATAGCTCTTTGTATGCTTTTTTTTGTGAGGCCATGACAGGCAACCAAAGAAAGCTTTATTACCGTGGGAAATAAGGAACTAAGGCTATCTACGGTTGCATCTTTTATTAACGGGGAATTTATAAATTCTATAGTGTTAATTTGACTTCTACTGTCCGCTAAGAGGGCTAGGTCGCTAGCTGGTATTCTTGATACATCCCCATAAGCTCTTTCTAAACTAGCCTCAAAAAATTTATTTATAAATAATTGCTTTGCAGGGGTTGTTCCTAGAACAACGCCTGGGCACATTTTCCTAAGGTGTTCTTGCCATTTTGGCTCCAATTCCGTCTCTTCTTCTCTGTGAAGGCGAGCATAAGTAGCTAAAAAAAGAGGTTGGGATAAACACCTTTCTAATCTGTCGGCAGAGCAGGTTGTTAAAAAATCTTCTACAGGTGACGGAGCTGCCATTCTCACACCGGTAAATAGTCTTTCAATAAGAGTAGGGGTTTTTAGAGTAAAACTGTCTTTTGAAATATGAAATTTGGGGTTTGTTTGATAAAAGCTCTCTGTAGCTTGTTCAACTTGGCGCACTACATGAGGAAAATCCTCTGCAGATAATGAGGTGGTGGATCTTGTTGCCATAGCATTTCCCCCTTTGTTATCAAATCGTATTCATATGTTTTACGATATGATTTTATTTACATAAATATATTAAATCAACGCTAAGTATTTTCTATCTGCGATTTAAATATTCATTTCTTCGTAGTAAAATGTTCGATGTTTTATGGGAAAAATTTTACTGATAAACATTTTACAGAATAGATTTTGTTTACAGAGGTTTTTTTGCGCAATCCAAAAAAAATGTGCTCTTAAACAAATTTTCTGTAGATGTTAGGAGAAGAGTACAACCCGTCCACATGGGGGAATAGGTTGGCCGATTGTACAGATGCAAGAAATCTTATACCATGCTTGCTCTGATCTGAGCTTCAAGCTCTACCCAATTAGTAGAAAGGGTTCTACTTGTGAATAAGCCTGTGTATACCAATTCTTTTAGATTGTCTATAGCTGCTTCATCTGTGATGGCAGCAGCAGTAGTCTCCATAATGATACATAGAGCTGCAAAAGCTGCTCTATTGTTCTCTTTCAAGTCTTGGAGGTTTCTTTTTATAGAGCTCTTCTTAGATTCGACGACTTCCTCAGGTGTTTCCAATCTATTTAGTTCCCGTAGCTGTATAGTCACTTTGTTTACTACATCCCTTTCTATATGCTGCGCAAAGTCTCTTAAGGCTCTGTCTTTGTTCTCTCTTACAAGCCTATCTATTTGCGCTGCCTGACGTAGATCGACACTCTGATAGTGGTTGCCTCCTCCTCTTATTTTGGATCCATTATAATGAATAAATAGGCAGCTGTCCGGATCGATTTCTGAGGAAGGGAATTTTTCCTCTATAGCATCATTCCCCGGATTTCCTCGCACAATGGCCATTTGCACATCTAATGCATCAGCAATTGCAAGCAGGGAGGGAGTGTCGAGCCATTTTCTGTCCGCAGAGATATAGGCGGCATAATAATCTCGCATTCTTATTTTTTCTTCTTCGGTATTTGTATCTTGATCAAGTAATCCTGCAATAGTGCTTCCATGGATCAATGTTCCATCGACAACAAGATTTGGAAGGGTGGTATCCCTTCTGATTTCTGATAAAGCAGTTGCTATCCAGCCTGTCCAGAGTTCGTCAGTCTTTGTGCGGAGTGTGGTGCTGGCTAGAGTTCTTAGTTCTCCTTGGGTATAAGCATTTCCCGTATCGGGATTGGTTCTCCTTCTTTGCGCTAACTGATCAACAATAGCATGCAAAGCACAGTTTCCATCTTCAGGAGTACGAATAATGTAGCTTACTACAGAGGATCTGCTTGCTAAAGGTTTTGCTTGAGCTCGGGGGCGGGTAGTAGTAGTTGTAGTTGTAGTTGTTCTGGAGACACGCATACCCAGGCTATCTCTATGTACAACAGGCTCTGTAGTGGAGGCGGGTGCTGTAATAGTTTGTAGGTAATTTGCTGCATCAACAGCCATCTTATCGCGCAATGCTTTGAGGAGGTTACTTTTCTGTTTCTGTGGCAACGCAGAATACCAGCTAATAAGTGCTTCCTTTTCTTCCTCTGTAAACCGTGTTTGACCTAGAAGGAGTTTGGCTTGAGCTATGAGTAGTGGTATGCCGGGAAGCCCTAGTATTTTATCTATGTCTTTAGAGGCGCAGAGATGGCAATTTCCATCCCGAGGATTAAGACTGTATAGGATGGCAGAGTTTGGTGTGGGGTCTATTGTTGTCCACCAAAAATCGAGGTCTAAATGGGTGCCAAGGCATAGAAGAGGCTCCTTTTTATCTGGGTCATCCGACGATGGGGTGGTCTCTACTATATAAAGGTAGGCTAGCTGCCTGCCCTGAGAATTAAGCTCATTGAATAGTTGGGAAAAGTCCAGGGATAGAAGCAACCCTTCAGAGAGTCCACAATCTGCAAAAGGCGTCGGTCTTGTTAAACAGAAGTCTTCAAGCGTCATCCCCATTTCAGGAGGTGTTTTTGCGAACGAGCCAATTCCCCCGGGCCGCACAATTTCAGCAGCAGGAGGCTCTCTCTTTACTCGACGTATAGCAGACGTTGTTTCAGTAGCGAGCATCTGCTGCATTTGTTGTTCCATCTGCTGTTCTTGTTGTATTTCAGATTCGCTGCCGGAATCTAATGAAGCATTGGTAGCCATGGTAGGGGGTAGATGTTTTCTGTGCATCTCAGCCGATGATCCAAAAGTGTTTTTTGCTTCGTCTATAGCGTCAGCAGCTTTTTGACATCGTTCAATAGATGCAGCTAGACGAGCTTTAGCTTTCTCGTCAGTCGAAGATATCTCGGTTAGTTTGGTCGTTAGGTCGCTCTTTGTTGTTGCAACGGCGTCTCTCTTTTTTTTATAAGTTTGTTCTATATATTCTGTAGTGGGAAGGTCTCTCGCACTTTCATAATAGGGGGCATAATCCATTTCTCTGGAGGAAAAGAAATAACTTTTAGTTGCTTCAAATAGCGATACCTCTACATCTACCCTAGCTAAAAAGGCCTCTCTCTCTTTAGTGTTAGAAAGGTCTCTAAGCTCTAAGAAAGATTGTAGCTGATCATCTCTTGGATCTAAAAGAGCTTTTTCCATATGCATCCTAGCAATGGACTCGGCGCGGCTTGCTTGGGCTTTAACATTAAGAAAACTTTGTTCTCGGATTGTTTGGTTATCGATGTCTTGAATCACATCTTTTACTTGAATGACTGCGGGGTTCGAAGGATCATAGCTAGGATTTATCCTTTTAGCGATGCTCGTATGGATAAAGTATTTGGCAGAGTGTTCTATTCCCAATCCTCTTAGCCTCCATATACCTTGTGCCATTTGTGTGGAAGTAGTAGTAGGCCCTGTAATGAGGGCTCCGTAGCCCGGAGGGATTTTAAAGTCGGTGCCTCTAGTATCTGCTTGAGCAAAATAGTATATGCATTTTGAAGGGTCAACAGCTTTCGCATCTCTGACTTTATCAAAGCGTTGGGGTTTTGCAGATCCCGGATGCCAGATATAGGCGGTCTTTTCCTCTGGGTGGATAAAAATAAACTGTTTATTTCTTCCTTGAGACGTTTGTCTTAATCTGTCAATGATGGTTAAAGTGGTTTCTCCGGGAGACGTGGATCCCAGATTGATGATCGCCTTGCAAGCTGAGTCTGCCAGCAAGGATTGCATTTGTGTGAAGGAATCAGAAAAGGGCGTCTCTATTGCAGCATTGATCCCTTCCAGATCCATATCAGAGAGTCTCATCAACAAGTCACCTGCTATTCGATCAGGTTCAACATTTTCTGATGCCCCCGTAAAGGATGGATTGAGAGTATAGCGGGATTCTCCTACTGTGCCTGATGAGCCTGCAAATTTGCAATCGCCCACCACGTCTCCTGCTCTGCAGGTAATTTGGTGTTGGTTAAAGCGTATCCAATTGCCATTTTGCATAATATAGCGCAGTGAGCCGGCCCTGAGATTGCGTCCTTCTTGAGTAGATGCTCTGTATCTAGTAAAGAGAGTGTGTATATCTGTATTTGGAGGGGTCCTTTGTAGTGTGGTCAACCATGTTGTCCAGCGTTTGTCACCATCTTCCGACTCTGCGCTTGCAGTACTTGCTATTTCTCTTAGTAGTGTTTCAAAAAATGACTCGCTGGTAATCCCCTCTTTCATATAGGCAAGGAAGTGATAGGCAGTGAGCTCCGCTTCCTGTCCAAATTTTGTGTTGAGTTTTTCTCTTTCTTCTTTTCTTGGGGTGACGCTAAACCCATCTGCGCTGATGCCGAAGTCTGATCCATAGCTTTTTCTGCTTATCAAAGGTAATGTTTTTGTCAGCCAAAATCGTGTAGCTGCGATATGGATTGCTTGCGAAGTTCCGGCGTCTGGAAGACTGGCAATGTTGGGACGAGGAGCCGGGGTTCCATTAGGTCCTTTACTATCTGCGAGGAATGCTCTTAACGAAGCTCGATCATCATCAGAAAGTTCTGCTCCTTGCATTCCTGCTTGGTTGAGTGGGTCGCGGAGAAAGGCATCAATGGCCTTATCTGCGAGAGACTCCATCGCTGCCTGTAGAGCTTCCTCTGACAAAGATGCTTGTGTATTTTCTAGGAATGCATTTCTGAGCACAGAAATCTCCGGAGTAGCAGATTCTTCGTTAAAGAGTCTTTGGAAAAGCATTTCTCCTACATCAAATGTCGTAGTACTTATGTTTTGTGGTTGTCCATCGGCATAATTCTGCTCCGATAATATGCTTAGTACTTCATCAGGTTCATCAACTAAGAACCTGGTATCTGCATTTGCAAAGAGGAGAGAATGGATTTTACGAAGATAGAGGAGTTGATTACTCAACTCTACCACTTGATCGAAGAGAGCCTCTCCTTCCGATTCCAAACTAGCTATTAGATCTGGATTACGATCAGACTCTGATTTTGCTCTTTCCAATGTTAGTGCTGTTTCTTTTGCCTTATGCTGTTCTCTCTTCTCAGCGAAAACTTTGTTTTGTTCGTGGAATTTGTTTTTCAAAGCAGCCAGCCGATTTACTGTGGTGACAATGAATTTTCCGGCACTTTTTAACTCTAAAAGAGTCTTATATTCTTCACTGAGCTCCCTGGCACTCAATGAGGGGCTTCTGCGGAAGCTGAACTCATAGGCCCTTTTATCCAAGTCCTTACGGCTTTGCTCGACAAGTTCCTCTGTGAAGACGACAACAGGCAGTGTCCCCTTTCTATCGGCAAGCAAAGAAGCTACAAGAGGAAAGATAACGGAAGATTTTCCAAGACCCATCCTGAGTTCTACTAGAGCGTGAGGATCGTCCAAAAGAGTTTTAATCATAGTACGTTGCTCGTCTCTCATGCCGATCTTTTGTCTATAACTAAATACTAACATAGGACGTGTGATCTCTTGGTCTACTAATTGTTTGCTTTCGGTATTGCAGAAAAATAGTGCGTCATTAGCTCTATCTATTTTGGATAATATCGCATTAGAGGTCGATTTCCATTCTTTAATCAGAACGTCAAGTTTGGCTTGGGCGCCTATGAAGGGTTGGTTATGAGCTCTTAAGTCTGCTATTTGTTCTTCTAATTTATGGATGCTAGGGAAGAGCGCTTTCAGCTGCGTGAGAGACCCCGCCTGCGCATCTAAAACATTTTCATAGAGATGGAGCTTTGTTCCTATAATCAGAAACTCTGTAATTTTTTGTTCTAAAGCGGCTTGTTTGGTAGGATCGGAGATTTTGTTGAGCCCCCCATTTTGGTAAAGGTCTAAAATAGCATGGAATATCTCCTTATCCCCAAAAAGTTCGCGACGGGAAAATTGTGTGAAGAGACCGAGTCTCTCCGCAAACGGTTCTATCTCGGCTAAGATGGCGCTTTGTCTTTGCTCAAGGTGTGCAGCAAGATAGCTGACTTCGTCTTGAAGCGTTTGTTCCAGACGGGGGAGTGAATGCATAGTAATCACTCCTGTTTTGGCCTGTTCTATATCGTCTTTTCTTTTTTTTGCAACCTCTTTAATACCAGCTCTTTTTCCTTCTCTTCCATGAGCAGCCATGCAGTCTGTCTTAGAAGAGATTTCTGGGCAAGCTGCAAGGAGCTTGTCACAATGCTCTGTTATCGTCTGTGTTTCTCTAGAGGAGATGGCCTCTTCATAAGCTGTATTTAATGCAGTTATAAAGTCTTTTATGTTGCTGGTATTTTGGGGAAGATTTTCTTGAGGTATTTCTAGAGCTTGCGTGAGTAGTTGGATGAGCCTGTGTTCAAGGCTTTTTATGGCTCGTGGGTCTGGAGATCTCCCTTGTGAAATATTCTGATATTGTTCCAAAAAAATCCTTTTCTGCTTTGGGGTTGCATGAAGAAAAGATTCTGTGATAGTGATCTCGCTTGGAGATAAGCGATAGAATCCTTTTGAGAAGAATTGTTCTCGTAGTGTTTTCTTGTTATCAAACTGCTCTGAAAATTGGGTTAAGTCAATAGGTAAAAACGTTGATTTTACAGATACTCCATCAGATTCTGGTGCTGCGCTTCTCAGTAAGGCATTTTCCAATTGGGCAATCCTTTCAGCAGTCCTTGCTTCAAATCGTTTTGCTGTCACTGGGACCCTCGCGTCATGGAGCGTCTTTAAGAACTTCGTTTTAGACAGCTTTCCTTCGGCAGATCCTCCACTAGCACGAATCGATGCTATAGCTCCCATATACAGTTTTTTCTCAGGGGGAGGGAGGGCGCTGTCGGTGATTTTTTCTTCCAATTCTCCAAGGGTATAGGTGGTTTCTAGCTCTTCGACAGATGGCATCTCTGCATCTAGGAAAAGAGCTTGTTTACCGGGGAATATAGTGCCAAATTGTGTAAATAGAGATCGGAATTGCTCTTGGCATGCACGTAGGGCTTGCTGCTTACTGGTTTCGTGTAGTGCCAGTGCACGGGCATCCAGCAATCTTTGGATAGGAGCAAAAAATCCTGTACGTATAGGTGCAGATTGGGATAGTAGTTTTGCCAGAGAGGAAAAGATTTTTTTATCCGGTGGCCGTAGGGAGGTTATAGTACCGCGATCTTGCTTTGCTAGCATAGCAAGTTCTATTAAACATTTTCTTGCGAGATCAATGGAGTCTCTTAATGCGGGATCTACATCGGCGGGGATAGTTTGAAATAGAGGAAGGAGTTGCTCCGGAGTAATAGATGTCGTTTGAATGAGTTGCCAATAGGACCAAAAATTTCTAAGTAGTTCTGCTGTTAGCGGCATACCCGATCTTTGCCACGTTTCGAGGGTCATCTTAGGATCCGGCTGTTGCATGAGCAGGATAAAGGGTAGCATCACTTCATTGCTAGCTGTTTTAGGAGCTTGTAAAATGGGTCTTGGTTGTGCTGCACGAGAAGTCGGGAGCTTGAGCATCGTCTCTATTGCCATAGATTGAATGGAAAGGAGCTCATCAGTTTCTTTATTCGTAAGAAGTAGTAAAGACCTAACAAGGGAATCTTCTTTGCCGGGCTTTGCAATAAATGTTTGATAGCGTTCACAAAGAGTGAGAATCCTTTCTGTTTTAGCCTGGTATTGTTCCCAATCCAACTCTTGGAATTCTCTTATTTTGTATTGCTCTTTTTTAATTATTGTTGTGGCAAGATGGGCCTTTAGTAGGCACGCTGCGGATAGATCTGTTTGTATAGGAAGAGAGAGCAATTGATCAGATAGATAGGTAAATAAGGCAGCCTGGCCTTTGTCCTGGAATGCCCTAGGACCGCTCATTTGTTCCAGGTAATAGGTAGCTTCTTCAATTTTCCCTTGAGATTGACATATGAGGGCAAGATATAAGAAACCTGCGTGGGATGTATGCATTTGTCCTTGCGAGTCTATCGAAATGGTAATTTGTTGAGACAAAACACTTGTTGGAGGGATCTTGTTGTGGGTAAAATGCACTGTGCCCGCGCTATCCCTCGTTGCGGGGAGAATCTCGTGAGGCCAAAGGCGTAGTTCATATTCTTCCTTTCCGGGAATTCCTGCATTTTTTACTAGGGGAAGCATATATTGGTCATAGCCTTGTCCAAAGCGCTCCACTAGCTCTGCGGGAGGGTCTAGGGCGACGCTCCAGCCAACTTCTTTATTAGAAGGGACCCAACGCGTGCCCTCTCTTTGTAGGCGAAAGTTCTCCTTAAGGAAAAGGATTTCATCAATCGTTGAGCTGTCAGGAGATCGCAAAAATAGTACATCGCTCTCATGGCAGCAGTGTATGACAGAGGTGAGAGACTTTGCAGTATCTGTGCAGACTTCCTTTTTTCCATCAGCCGTTGTTACTTTTAAGAGCTTTTGATCTGCCGTCAAAGAAAGACGCAGAGTCGTTCTATCTTCTAATAATGTGCTATCAGATTTGTGCTTGGTAAGGTCTTCTAGTATAAGGTATCCTAGTTCCGGATGGTCCCTATTTAGCCAAAAACCGTGGGACTGTAATAATTGCGTTATGTTCGAGTCTTCCCCTGTAGAACTAGTCATCACATGGTCATGCCACTGAGTGCCAAACTCTCTAGAAATGCGCGAGATGGTTCTTGCAATGGGGTCGTAGGCAATTTGGCACTCTTTTCCTCCTAATAAGAAGGTATAGATATGTTGCGTTCCTGTATTTTGGAGAGAACATTTGAATGCATTGTTCCCAAATACTTGGATGTAGTGCGGATCATCTAGAATTTCCACAGGAAGATTTCTTCTATATTCTTTAGATGCGCCGCTACGTGTCAGCGTGGACGTGGATAGGACCTCCCCCGTGCGTAGATTGATTCGTGCAATTTCGTCACGTCCATTAGCTGAAGGGATATGATAGACATATTCTTCCCCTGCAACAGGGATCCACAGAAGAGAGTTTATCTGAGTAAGACTAGACAGAATTTTCTGCTGTAAATCATTGTCCCCCCGTAATCGAGCATCTACCGCGGGAAGAATGACTTCCTCCATTTTCTTATACACCGCCTGAAGTAATCCAATACATGGTAAAGATGACGAGGAATCAGATATGCATTGCCATAGAGAAAGTAGTTGTGTGAGCTCCCCTGCAGGAAGCCCTGCTAGTGTTGTCTCATCGTAGCTAAGTAACAAATAAAGACCGGCTCTTAGAGTCCCCATGGTTGGGGTTGTGGATCGTACCTGCTGCAAAAGCCAGCTTTTGTCGGAGGGGGAGGTTGGGGAGAGTATCTCTGAAAGGTGGTGCTCTATACCGCTCAGGAGTTTGTCTCTTTGTGGTATGTCAGTATTTTGTGATGTTATCTCACTTAATGCATGGTTGATTTCGTTTAAAGATTCGACGAGCTCTGATAGCCCAGGACTATAAGGCAAGAGTAGCTGTTCTAGTTCTTTCTTCAGTCGATCTATTGCAAAGCTAATCCGGTTGGCTATGAGGAAATTGGCTTCTTCTTCTTCTTCTTCTTTCTTTTCAGCTATTTGTTTACGAAGTTCCTCTGATTGTTCTCGAATGTTGTCTGGGAGTGGGATTTGTAACAAGGTTCTCATTGTTTCCCTGTCTTTCTTCCCCACCGATTGACTTGGTTTCCCTCGGCATTTGGTTATAACGGCTGTCAAGTCCTTACGATGGTCTTCAGGACAAGCATTGCGAATTCTCTCTATACTGTCATCCGAACTCGCTATCAAAGCTTGTAGAGATTCCCTTTCGTCGGGACACCATTTGTGTCGGATGTTGTGGGTAGTTGATCCTAAGGAATCCAAATTTGTACAATTTTCTCTTCTTAAAGTAGCTATGTCTTCCTGTGTCCTTCGGGCTTGATCTCGGAGCCTCTCAGAGAGGTGCATAAGGAAAGATGCCGTTTGTATGTTATTTTTTTTCTTGGCAGTTGCAATAAGCTCGGGCAGAGTTTTGATGAAATCTGCAAGCGGCTCTGTTTCTGTATAAAAGCAAGAATTGAGAAAGTCTGAGCGATAAATACAATGGGAAAGATGGTCTTGTATGAGGGGGTTTTCGAGTTTGTCCGGGTGGGCTCGTATAAAATCAAAACAGGCAATTATCCCTTTGCTGCTAACAGGATTTAAGCTACTTAAGAGCACTTCATATACAGGATCTCCTAGTTCCAAAGAAGGGCTCTCAGTGGCCCATATCGCTAGTTGTTTTGATGAGACTTGTATTCGAGGTGGCATGGGAGAATGGGGTAATGATGTAGAGTAGTCTGTTAATGTTATGGGCTTCTCAAAGGTCGGCATCAGAAGCTCCGGAAGGGTAGACCCGTCTAGAGGACCTTCAACATCAGGATTGACGGCTGGAGTCCACGCGCCTAGCTCTCCAGGTAGACCCCATGGGTAGTAGTAAAATCCCCCTGCTTCAGACTCTCCCGCATGTACTTTTATTGTTGTGTGGGGATTTTGCCCAGGTTCGCTAAGATTTGATGCAACACAATCAAATTGTAGTCTGCCTTCTATGGCACGTAGATTCTGTCTTAAATCTTGAGCCTGCGCCGCCTGTATGGCTTTTGTGAGTTCTTCCTCATCATTTGGATCTCTTAACCCCTGCCGGGCCTCACTGACCTTCTGTGTAAACCAGAGTGAGGCACGAGGTATGCTAGGAAATGCTAAATAAAGGGTATGTTCCGGATGAAGCGTGCACTGCACAAAGAACTCTTGTCTTTTCCAATCGATAAGAGAAGAGGATAGCAAGGAGGCATCATCATAGGCGAATTGTTGGCTAAACCGACGCTCATCAAGCTCCGCTAATCGAGGTGGTGCAGAGGGACAAGGCTGAGTGCCATCTGCAGACGTCAATAAATGCAAGTGATGATAGTACTCTGTAAGTGCTCTAGCATCTTTATAGTGGTTATCAAACCGAAGGATCTTATGTTGAAAACCTGATCCTTTACCACCGGAAACGTGTAGAGCTCCTCCGGATTGGTGCTCAATATAAGAGAGTATATATTTCGTTTTTTCTGCAAGAGAAGGATCGAATGAGGGTTCTAAGTGAATGTCAAGTTGCAATGTTCTATAGATTTGGATTAGGTCTGGCATATAATCATAGAGAGATAATAGAGAGCAGTCAGACTGAGATAGATCGGCTTTTGCGGCGAGCCATCCCAATTGCGCTGTCCTTAAAATGGGTTTCAGGTGCTCTGTTGAAGTGGTGCTATGGAAAAATGTTTGCCAATCTGTCTCTGAAGGGGTCCAGGTGGGGAGATCCTTATCTATGCCACGTCTCATTGCTTTGGGAAATAAACTGAGCAGAAGGGCTT
>JAHFTP010000168.1 GCA_023265495.1 Chlamydiota bacterium | reverse complement strand
TAGAGGAAAATAACAACGACCATAAAAATGGGAAAGGTAGAATGAATCGCTAGGTAGAGGGGATATAAGAGCAGAATCATTGCCACAGTAGAACCGATCAGCATTTTTTTTATGCTGTATCTCTCTGCCATCCTTCCAAAAAAAGGCAGGGGGATCGTAATGACTAGCAAAAGCAAAATAGTCATGATCAAGCTAGAATTGTATTTGTCTCCAAACTCTTGTGCACAGAAAATGGGGAAATTCATGGAAAGCAAATAGAACGAAGAGGAGTTCAAGGCACAAAATAAAAACCCTAAAATGAGCCCTTTTTTCTGTCTGCCTAAGACCTGCAAAATGGGCTCTTTTACAACTTTCTCATGGCTCTCCATTTCTTTGTAAAGAGGAGTTTCATGAAGTCTGTAACGCAAGAATAGGCCAAAGAATCCTATGGCTCCCCCTATGATAAAGGAAAAGCGCCACCCCCAGGACACTAAATCCTCCATAGGCAGATATTTCTCCAACAGGAAACACTCTACGGTGCTAATGAGTATCCCCAACTGAAAACCCACAGCACTCCAACTACTGAGGTATTTCCTTTGCGGGTTCCTTGCGCTTTCATACAGATAGCAAGCAGCTCCAGGCAATTCCCCCCCTGCAGGGAACGCCTGTAAAATGCGCATGAACGCAAGAGTAACCGGAGCCCAGTACCCTATCTGTTCGTAGGTGGGCAAAAGGCCTGTGATAAAGGTGGGGAAGATCATCATCATAAGAGAAAGAATCAACGACTTTTTCCTCCCTATCCTATCTCCCAATCTACCAAAAAAAACACCTCCAAAGGGCCTGGCTAAAAAACCGATGCCAAAGAGTAAGTAGGTTAAAATTAAACCAATGCTAGGAGAACAAGGATGAAAAAAGAGTTTTGCCAGGATGGGAGCCCAATACACATACACATAGATTTCATACCACTCAAGCAGGTTCCCTAAGGAAACGGCAAAAATGATATTGCGCTGTTCTTTTGTGGAAACGTGTTTGGAAGTGATGTTCATGGTTTCTTTTTGTAAGAAGAGCCGTTCTTACCATTTTTTTTGATTTTTAAGTCAGCAGCTACGTGATCTACTATCTGATCTATCATGCCAAAGGTCACGTGAGGAAGCGTAATAATATGGGCAATATCATTTTCTACAGCTAATTGCCACTTTTTAAAGACTTTCTCTGATGGTTTTGGGAAAATGACAATAATAGAGTTTTTATTTCTCCACGCTTCAATTCCTATCTCATTGAATTTCTTAACGGCATAGCCTGCTTTCTCTATGCATGCATGAATAACCGTATGAAAATCCACCTTCTGAGCACAATGTAATTCATACCACAAGAAAAGTGGCGATAACCCATTGCGTGATCCTGTAATGGTATTGTCCTTAGTGCCTATATACTCTACGGCAGAGCCAATTGCATTCTGATTCGATTTTCTTGTCAAAATGACTCCACAAGGTATCGGCGTACCGATCATCTTATGACCACTGATAGCAATACTGTCGATATCCATTCTAAAATCAAATGGTTGTACTTCCAGCTCCGGAAGAAAGGGAAGCGTCATACCAAAAAAGGCGGCATCGCAATGGAGGTAATAATGTTTGATACCAAGATCAGATAAAATCTCCTTAATACGAACGACATCGTCTACAGCACCCTTCATCGTCGTTCCAATATTGGCTACAATAATGGGAACCTTCTTCTCTGTAAGTAAGGACCTTTGCAGATCTTGATAGTCTATTTCTCCATTGACTGTGGATTTTACCACTGTCCCCTGCATCCTCAGAATTTTCACATTCTTAGGAATGCTATAATGTGTCTGGTCAGAATAGAAGACAACACCGTCAGGATATAATTCTCGAGCCGTATACAGACCAAATAGATTCCCCTCTGTCCCCCCATTGGTTACATAGCCCCAATAATCATCTTTCGGAGCGTGAAACAACTCCGCAAATCGATCTATCACCTGCCTTTCAATATTCAGAGTGTTAATTCTATAATGCGACGGATTCTGGAAGGGATCTCCTATGTTATTGATATGGAATTTTAGAAAGTGGAAAAGCTCAGAATAATTAAAGAGCTGCGAAGCAGGAAATCCGGCCAGCTCCTTCGCTGCTTTTTGTAAATGTGCGTAGAGCCTGTCAAGCTCCAGAAAATGTCCCTTTCTCGATGCCATATTCAACCTAGGTTATTCCTTCACCTTAGGTCTCCATGTAAAATATGTAAATAATTTTTAGGCAGATATCCACCCATCGTCTAGAAAATGGTAGAAGGACCTCAAAATAATCTTCGAAGCTCAATTACCAGCACCCAAACCGTTATTAGCAAAATCTTTACTTTCGTTTATATTCAATATTTCTTGATGCATAATTAATACTTTCTTTACATTCAAAAGGAATTTCTTCTAGGAGATAAAAATGAAAATCCTGCTGTTTTTTTTACTCTTACTGACCAGTATTCTCAGAGCTGATTTCGATGCTGATTTCTTCGAAGAGGAAAACCCGGCCATTTTTCATCATGTACATGTCATTTCAGGAGATCTGCAACTCTCTTTGCAAGATGCGGTAATACAAGCAGCAAGACCCCTTCCTATCCTACGCACATATAGCAGCTGTGGAGCTTATGAGCGAACAGCAGATGACATGGATCTGTTACTAAAAAAAATACGTGGTGGTTTTCTTGTCCAAGGTGGATGGAATATTTTTCCTCATGCCAACCTCCTCATTGAAGGAACACGCTCTGAAAAAAACATCAAAATCTTTGCAGCAGACAAAAGTGGAGCCATTACCACTTATGTCTATAGCCATTGGAACAAAAGCACAAAATCCAAACACGCCTTTTATCTAAGGCCGGAGAAGAGCTCTTCCCCTTGTTTTGGCAAGATTGGAGGAAGATCCAATCCCCAAAACAGCTACATACACTTAGATTGTGAAGAGGGAGAGATTTCTCTCTATTTAGGCGATGGAAGCATCCTCCATTACAAAGGGAAAAAGAGCCTTCACAAGGTCGATGGAAATGGCCAAGCATTCCATCTTTATTATCGATTAGAAACAGAAACACTTCCTAGCAAACATAACATCCACTATTCCTATGACGAAGAAAAAAGACTCACACGCATCGCCCTGACAAATCCCTCCAACAACAAAACATTTTCCTGGATGAATCTCGACATACAAAAAGCAAAAACACCCTATCGATTCCAAGTAAATACCTCTGATGGAAAGTCGATCGCATATAGATTTATGGAACATAAAGATAGGGACTATCTATGTGATGTGCAGAGCAGTGGCGTGCATGCAGAGAAGATAGAATATTCTGCAGGAAGAAAAGGGCTGGGAGCAAGGGCAGAGTCTCTGCTCTTTGATGGGAAAAGACGATTTAAAGCCTACTACTACCTACCTCCTAATGAAGATAAAGCAGAAAAATGGCTCAGACACCCGGAAAAAAAACCCTTGCATGTAGACAAAGTATCGAGACTGGAAGCCCCCCTAGGACCCAAAGGAGAAACGATCTCTCTTGCACAGTTCACGTATGCTCCTTCCCACACCGATGTTCGCGATATAGACGGCCTGCTTATCCGCTATCACCACGATGGTAAACAGCTTACGCAAATAGAATATTTTGGATATCAAGATCGGCGATCCTCCATTACCAAGTTTCTATGGAAAGAAAATAGACTCGCCGCAAAAATCATCTGCAATGAGAATGGAACCCCTCTTTTTTCGAAGACATTTCAATATGACTCCGCAGGAAATGTCACCGAAGAAGTGCTCTTCGGTAATCTATACGTCTGCGCCCAAGGGCCTTTTTCTTTAACCGACGCGGGGGCCCTCGCTAATGCAGAGTCATTCCGAAAAAGATATACGTACCTTCCTCGTTTCAACGTCCCACTCCTAGAAGAAGAGGAGGATGGGCTCACTTACCGCTATGGCTACCTACCCGATACAGATCTCGTCACCTCCAAATTCACTTGTGACAAAGAGAAAACCCTCATAAGAGAGTTTTTCTTCTATAACGCAGACAACTTCCTTATCGCCGAGTCAAAAGATGATGGGTCAGCTGCAGACCCCT
>JAHFTP010000167.1 GCA_023265495.1 Chlamydiota bacterium | reverse complement strand
AGGCAGTTTGCTGTTTGGTTCTCAAAGTATCGAAGAAGGCTGTTTGCAGAGCTTTAGAAAGAAGGAGCTGTGCGGCTTTTGCCTCGAAAGAGAAGGAACCTTCTTCTATGAGCAGGACGACGCCGTTGCCTTGTCTATCTGTGCTTTCTATAATTTGATAAGGCCCTGTTTTTTCTGGGAGAACAAGGACATGTTTTTTCTTGTGTTGATTGGGAGAAAATGGCTTAGCAGAGGCTGTGATGGTATTGATGCTATCCCATAGGTCGTTGGCTGTTTGTTTTGTGAAGTTTCCATAGATCATCGACTCTATGTACAGTGCGCTCCAGACGTTTGTACTAAAGGAGGCAAAATCCTCATAGGAAATAGAGTCTAAGGCGACGAGTTTGCTCGCATAAGTGGGTCTGTCGTTATAGAGTACGCTATCTAAGGTGACAATGGCTTGTTTCACAGGGAGCTCTTTGGAGGCTCCTTCATAGGCTGCTTTTAAGGATTGTGTGAAGAGGACAAAATCTTCCGGAGAAGTTTGCAGGTGCATCATGGTCTGAAAGAGTTCTTTGATTAAAGCGGGAGCTTTATCATTATATCCTTGCAAGGCGATAGAAGTTTTTAAGTTTTGATTGAGAAAGTAGGTGCTCAGACCTGCACTAGAGGCAAAGCACAGTGTGGAGGCGAGTTTTTCAGAGAGAGACTTTAAATAGATATCGACGAGTACGCAGGACTTGGCATCTCCACGAATCAGAGGGGATCTGAGAGTAAATAGAGTAGCCACCTCGGGCAGTAGATATTGCTCATCGGTTGAAAAATAGATTTTAGCCTTAGGGTCATTCACAAGCAGTAGAGGAACGATAGACTCTGTTTTTGCTTTTTTGCCTTTGGAGCTGCTTAAGGTCAGGTCTGTAGGGATAAAAGGATTTGGAGGGGGGAGTTGTATATCTGGATGTGGTTGCAGTGCGCTTAATGCTTGCAGCTTTGTCTCGGAAATCGGCAGGATCGTATACTCTGCATCCATCCATTTTTCTTTTCTATCTATTTTTACTCCCGTCTTTTTTGCGTCGGCTAAAACAAAGTAGAGGCAAGACTCTGGAGTGAGAGAGGCAAGGAGGGTAGAGATGGATGTGCTGCTGTAATTAAAAGGGATTTTGGTGTGCTCGGGGAAGGTGGATAGATCTTCTTCTACAAGGTCTCCGGCAAGGTCGGAGACGAGATCAAAGGCATCTTCACGAGACTGATATTGGTAGTGCAATGTGGAGAGCATGCGCATTTCTTCAAAGAGATGTTCGGGCAGTCCTGTTTGTTTACATCTGGCTATCGCCTGAAAACATTGCTCTATGATGGTATCGGTCTGCAAGAGGCCTTGCTCCGTCAGTTCTATCTCTAATTTGAATACGACCTTATCAGAGCTGAATCGATCCGTCCCCACGTGTAGGGATTCTATGAGCTTTTCTTTTTTTAGCAGGTAGGCCAAGCTTGTGTCATTTTCTTGCCCTAGAGCATAAGCGAGCAGCTCGCAATTCCATTTTTCCTCTAAAGAGGCAAAAGAAGGGGACAGCTCCCAGGCCAGGGATAGTCGTTTTAAGTCTTTTATTGGCTGGACATAGATAAAATGTCCTTGTTGTTCTTTAGATACGAGAGGAAGCGGGAAAGAGGCATTTTCTGTTTGAAATTTTGGCACTGGAGAGAATTTTTCTACGACTAGTGTTTTTATGGTGTCAAGGGGAAGGGCGGAGACGACTACGAGAGACATTTTCTCTGCACTATAGTGTGTTTGGTACCAATTTTTCACAGCCTCTTGCGGTATGCCGGAGAGTGTGGCTGCATTGCCTGTGCTAAATTTAGAGTTGGGATGATCTGCATTACCGGTTTCTTTGAAGATCATATATTCGCGCCAAGCATCATTTTCTATGTTCTTAGCATGCTCTTGGTCTACAGCATGTAGCTCTCTGCTAATACAGGAAGAGGAAAAAAGAGGGTCGATGAAGAAATGGGAGAAACGATCCAGCCCCCCGTCAAAGGCGTCGTTATTAATGGAAAACATGTACACAGTGCGATCGGCGCCCGTATAGGCATTGCATTTGCCTCCGTTGTCGAAGATATACGTCCAATACTCTTCTTCTGTGGGATAGGATTTGTTTCCCATGAAGAGCATGTGTTCTAAGAAGTGTGCCATGCCGGGGTATTGGCTCGGATCCTGCCAGTGGCCCGTTTGAACACTGAGCGACGCGGCAGATTGTTCTGTCGCAGGGTCAGAGATGATGTAGGCTTGCATGCCATTGCTGAGCACGATTTTGCCGATTTGTCTTTGTCGTAAGTCGGGATTCAAAATCGGCGTCAGGGCTCTGTCTTCTACTTGTCGATAGGAGGGCGCAGGGCTATCTGCCCGGAGGGGCGCTGTGGCATATAGACACGTAAATAGCAGTGGTAGAAGAATCCATTTTTTGCCCATTATATTGCCCCTGTGTTTGGAAATTGCAAGTAAGCTTCTTTTACCAGATTCCAGATATATTTGGCTCTAGCTTCTCTGCGTTCATGTTTGCTTGGAAGCAGAGATCCCGGAAAATGCTCCATGTCTATGCATGGTCCTATACTAAGATGGATGCCTCCGCGCTTGGTCTTTCTCACTTCCCCGAGCTCGTGTTGGATATTTTGTGGGGGGGGGAGCAGATCATAGGTGGCAAGCGACATGGGAAAAAAATAGGTTTTGTTTTTAGCCTTTTGCGCCATGAGATAGAACATCTCTATGCTTTGTGGGTCGAAGGGGGCTACTTCGACGATCCCCTCTGCGTTGGGACGGTCTCTCCCTCCGCTTGGGGCAACGTAGATGCATTTACCTCCCTCGCTTAAAAGCTCTCTCATGGTCTCCATCGTCTTTTTATTGTGGAGTTGTTTTTTTGTTTTGAGCTCGGGAGGGTGGTCTATGTATCTTTTTGAATAGATACAAAGGAGGTTTCTTCCCATGCTGAAGGGGATGGCTAAAGGATCTGTTAAAACCCTTTCCCCAGCTACGAAGATCATCTCTTTGCCAATCTTTGGATAGTAAGGTTCAAGGAGAATGTTGATCGCATGAGGATCTGCTTCCACTTGGTGGTTAGCGAGAAAAACGACATTGCACTTTGTCTCCAAATAGGAGGAGATGAGCTTCATCTCTTCGAGCCCATGGATCGAAGAGATTTTCTTGTCGATTAAAGGCCTGACAAAGTCGAGACCGAAGCTGTGATAGTCAAAAGGTTGTAGGATTTGTGCATGGTAGGGCGCAAAAGCATAAGGAGAAGCTATCTGCTCTTTCACCTTTTCTAGATAGTCGAAAAATACTTTTTGATAGGGGAGGAAGTCGAGTTGATGATCCTCCAAAGTCGACTTATAGCAACGATAGAATTCCTCTAAGATTGTTCCAAACCGCGCAGGAATGGTTCCCTCTTGTACATACATTTGTAGTTTGGTTTTGAAGTCCATAGCATGTAGGGTTAAATATCTAGTTTTTTGCCGTTGATGGTAGAGTAAAATACAAATTCATTGAGGTGCAAGTTGTCGCTGCTGGCAAAAGAGAGCTCTGCATGCGACTTTTGAGCCAGTTTTCTAAACTGGTCTTTATCTTGGTGGCCGAGGTAATGGTCGAGATGAGGATGAGATACCAGCTCTAGCCCAAATTCTTTTTGCTGACCGATGATTTTTTTGAGGGTTCTCTCTATCTCTATCACTGTGCTCTCATGTGTTTTGATTTGTCCGCTTCCGCTGCAATAAGGGCAGGCGGTGAACATAGTTTGCATAAGAGACTCTCTGCTGCGCTGCCGAGTCATTTCCACAAGACCAAATTCACTCATGCCCAAGATCGTGCATTTGGCAGAGTCCTCTTTCATCGCCTCTTTTAATCGGTCTAAAACGCGTCGTTGGTTCTTTCTCGAGCGCATGTCGATGAAGTCACAGATAATGAGGCCTCCGAGGTTGCGCAACTTCAGCTGTCTAGATATCTCCTCTGCAGCCTCCATATTGATGCGAACGAGAGATTCTTCTACATCATGCGTAGATGAGTGTTGAGTAGATCTTCCCGAGTTGACGTCGATGGTGTACATAGCTTCTGTCCGATCAAAATACAAATAGCCTCC
>JAHFTP010000166.1 GCA_023265495.1 Chlamydiota bacterium | reverse complement strand
CACATGCTGCCAGGATAAAAAATCCCACTAGCATGTTTTTTGTCTGTTCACCCATTGTGGTTCTCCTTCATCGTTCGCGGGTCCTTAGAGATTGTGTTATACAAAAATTTAATTAGAGGGTCGTCTATGCGTAAAAAGGCATCAGGCTCATCGATATGAACGATTTTGCCGTCGCGCATAAGAGCGAGCCTATCTCCTACATATAAAGCAGAAAACAAGTCGTGCGTCACGACAATGCTCGTTGCTTTGAGCTCTTTCTGTGTTTTAACAATCAGCTTATTAATTTGCATAGCAATAATTGGATCCAGTCCAGTTGTCGGCTCGTCATAAAGGAGGATAGAGGGTCTATACACAATGAGTCTTGCAAGAGCCGCTCTTTTTCTCATGCCTCCGGAGAGCTCTGATGGCATTTTTTTTTGTGTTCCGGAAAGTCCTACAATTTCTAAAGCATAGTCGACTCTTTCTTTTATCTCACTTTTTGTCGGTCTTTTTCCTGTTTTTGGGTCTGGATGTTGTGTGAGATAAAAGCCTGTATTGTGCTCGACATTCATCGAATCGAATAAAGCCCCTCCCTGAAATAGCATGCCCATATGTTGAAGAGCTTGGGATAAGTGGGAGTCTTTTAAGTCTGTGATCCTAATGCCGTCGACATCGATTGTTCCTTCATCCGGCACTGTGATCCCGTTGATGTGTTTGAGGAGGACGCTTTTTCCTATGCCTGAAGGTCCGAGGATGACGAGCGTTTCCCCGGTTTTGATAGTAAGGTCGAGTCCGGAGAGCACTTGTAGCTTATCATATTTCTTCCAGAGGTTGCGGATTTCGATCATAAGAACCTCGAGATTTGCTCTCGCAAAATATTTAGCGATACGGTCATGAAAAAGTTGATCAGTAGGATGCAGCAGTAGGCTATCACCACACTTGTCGTAGTGGATTTGCCAACGCCTGCGGCTCCGCCATTCGTGCTCAGACCTTTATAGCAGCACACTGTCATGATGATGACCCCAAAGACAAAGGCTTTAGCTACGCCTGTGAAAAGATCGAACTTTGTGATATGTGTGGGCATGGGGTCGAAGTAGGTATGGGGGGCCATATCAAAGAAATACACAGAAATAAGATATCCTCCCCAGATGCCCATGACGATTCCAAAGACTGTGAGAAGGGGCATCATCAAAGTCCCTGCGATCACGCGCGGGGCAATCAGGTAACGATTGGGGTTGATCGCCATGGTTTTTAGCGCGTCGATCTGCTCTGTGACTTTCATGGTGCCGATCTCTGCGCACATGGCAGCTCCCACCCTTCCCGTCACCATGAAGGCAGAAAGAACCGGGCCCAGCTCTGTCATCATAGCCTTTGCTACCATGAGTCCCGTTACGCTAGATAGCCCTTTATCCGATAGTTGATAGAAAGATTGTGCAGCCAGCACAAGACCTGTAGAAAACCCTGTGAAAGCAACAACGGGAAGCGAGGCGACACCCACATCGTATAATTGTTGCATAAGGAGATAGAAAGCAGGAGGGCGTATAAGCGTTGCCTTAGCAGTATCCAAGATCAGTTGTATGTATTCTCCGATAGCAACTAAAAAGTGGAGTTTTTTTTCTACATATTCAGGTAAAAACGATTTGTTATTTTCCATTACCGTAAAATAAACACTTAAGTGAAATTATTCCTTACAATTTTGATTGTAAAAGAACGAGCCTTTAGGGTCAAACAAGATGATTAGTAAAATCCTCAATTCTGTTAGCAGGTCGCTTTTTCTCCTTGGTATACCCAACCGGGGCGCCAAGTCCAAGGAGCTCTGATAAGGGATTCTAAAGAGCGTCGGTTGTATCGATGTTCCAGTGCATAAAAAGTTGATCGATGAGCAATAATTAGGATGTTCTGATAAATTGTTAATTGTAAATCGAGAAAATCGAGGATTTTCACGACTGTGCTATCGAGACTTTCTCCTTCAGGAAATGGATCGTGGATATGGGAATGTTTCAAATTTTCTACCTCTTCTACCGACTTCCCGTTATAGGTTCCATAATTCCATTCTCTGAGAAAAGGGGATTGGATTTTAGGGAAATGCGGAAACGCTAAGTCTGCGGTTTCAGAGGAACGTTTCAAATCAGAACACAAAATGATATCCGGAACCCATGATGCATAACGTTTCCCCAGCTCAATCGCTTGTTCTCTTCCTTTTTCTGAAAGAGGGGGATTCAAATGACCGGAAGCAATCCATTTCTCATTGTCTTCTGATGTTGAATGACTTTCGAAAATAATTCGCATTATTTTTTCAGCAAAAGATTAGGCGGATGCTTTTGCTGTTCTTTGCAGTGTGCTGATATTTTCAGCCAATGTTTGCTGTGTCTTTCTCATCTCTGCTGTAAATTGTTGTGCGCCGGGGATGGTTACGCTGTTAAGTAGAGTTCTTGTTGCATTTTTCTTCGTAGTTTCTCCATGGAGCAGGCTTTGTCCTGTATTTCCGATCTGAGGGGCGACTTTTGTGATGATTTTCAGAGCAGATTTCATGAAAGCGGGGTCGAACTGTCCGAAGATCTTGCCTGTCCCAGCAGCCGGGATAAAAGCACTCGCTCCGCCGGCAGCGCCGCCAAGTATGGCTGTAGCGCCTGTGGCAAGGGCTTCTAAACGCATCCAAAAGACTTCGTCGTTGGTGACGCAGAGATATTTTTCCATTCCTTTGAGGAAAAGATCCCTTTGGCATCCCTGCAGCGAGTCAAAAATTTTGCTGATTTCTGCAAACTTTTGGATCAGGAGCCTAACAGTGGCATGTTGAGTGGGGGCTGTTTCCATAGACATAAGGTTTCTCCTTGTTTTTACGCTCTATAAAGAGCTCTTTCAAAATTTTGAACGGACAAGGCAACAATTTCTGCTGCTTTATCTTGTAGTTGGCGCATATGCGATACAATCGCAGTTAATCCGGTGGAGGTGTTTTCTATCACGTATCTTCCCAGCGTCATATCCTTTTGGATAGAGAGCAGGTCTGCTTGCGCAAGAATCACCTGGCTGTCGCTTACTCCTTTTCCTATTGTCGTAACGCCATTGTAGAGCCCTAGGGCGGATTGTAGGACGATGATGGCCTTTTGTACTAAATTAAGCTGCGCCCATAAGGCCCCGCCGGCAGCTCCGGCCACTCCGACAACTGCATTAATGATTCCAATTGCCGTCGGCAGCCAGAAAGCAATTTTCTTTTGCTTTTCTTCGTCCGAGGCAAATTTCTTTGCAATCCAATCCCATCCATGCGCTTCTGTCATGGCAAAGCTTGCAATGTTGATGATACTCGAGGCGATCATAATAGAGCCAATCACTGCGCCAGCTCCTGTCGCTACAAGCGATACTCCGATGACAAAGCTCAGTGCAGAGAGAAGACATTGTCCAATTTTTGTAAGGAGGGACCATACTCCATTTTCTTGGGAGCGCTTGGCCGCCTCTTTGAGCTTTTCTGCATTGGCAAAGGAGAGCTCTTTGAGTTTGGCAGCGCTCTGATCTAAGTTCTGTAAAAAGCAGTCCATCATTCCTTGCCCTGCTACATAAATGTCGTTTACCGCTTCGATGAAACGTATATCTACGCATTTTGTCGTTTTCGGAGGAGAGAGTACCGGAGGAGAAAATATCGCTCCGGATGAGTGCGTCATTTCTTCATGTGAGGAAGAGGCGCTCTCTACCTGAGAAGAGGTAGACGCCGCTTTCTTTCCTGCAAGAAGCGGCGTCTCTGCATGAGCGCTCTGTATTGTAGAGGCTGAGTCCATGCTTGTAATAGGTGCTGCTTTCATGCGAGTGAATCACTCCCTTCCAAAAGTTTTTGCATGGTTTCTATCTTGTTTTTTAAAACGCCTTTATCCGCCGAGAGCCTTAAAATGGCTTGGTTCAACGCTTTTTCAGCTTCCTCTTTTTCCCCACACTGGAAAAGACATTCTCCAGCATGGAAGTGGGATGTGGGGTCCGTATCATCTAACAAAGCAGCATAGCCCCAGGCGTGGAGCGCTTTTTTCCATTCTTTCTGCATTTGCAGCGAGGAGGCAAGGCCTACCCAATGTCTTCCGTCAAAGGGATTGGTGAAGCAAAGCTGCAAAAATAGGCTCGATGCTTTTTCATAATGTCCCTGCGTATAAAA
>JAHFTP010000165.1 GCA_023265495.1 Chlamydiota bacterium | reverse complement strand
TACAAGTAAAAGACTTATCCGAACCACTCTTCTATAGCAAGGATGCTAGAGAAGAATTACCCTTGGCGCATTTTGCGCTCTTGTTGAGGTTGTTGTGGGTGTTGTGGTCTTTGTTGAGGTTGCCCTTGTTGGGGTTTTTGTTGTTGTTGCTGCCACTTGTTAGGCTGACCTTGTTGGGGTTTGTCTTGTTGTGCCATATAGTAAACTCCTATTTAGTAAAAAAGAGAACCTTAATTAATTCCCTTCTTAAGCTAAATTTACTAACAATCTTGTATTAGTTAAATTACTTTTTTAAAGTAACGACAATTACAACAAATTGTTAATTCACTAGTGCGTTCATTATCAAAAAAATAGGAATAATCCTAAAAAAGCAAAAAAAAACTTTACCTCTATTCTTTCTATGGCATACATAGGAGGAGAAGTAGCACAAAAACAGGAGAAGTTCATGTTCCCCACCTCCAATCAACCGCGGCGCGTGATTAACGTCTTCGTTCTCGCGCTGCTCAATGTATCTATCATGCTCAGTTTAAGGACCCTTCCTTTAGTTGCTGAGTTTGGCTTAAGCTGCCTTTTTTTCTTTGTCATGGCCGCCTTATTTTTTCTCCTTCCTTGCGCCCTCGTATCTGCTGAGCTTGCGACGGGATGGATTAAGTCGGGAGGAGTATATATCTGGATCAGAGAGGCTTTGGGAGATCGTTGGGGATTTTTCAGTATCTGGATGCAATGGGTGCATAACATAGCTTGGTATCCTGTGATCCTCTCTTTTATTGCAACGACGCTGGCTTATATCGCCTTTCCGGAGCTCACAAATAACAAATGGTATGTGGTTTCTGTCATCTTAGTTAGTTTTTGGGGGATGACACTCTTAAATTATCTCGGGATAAAGACATCGAGCTTTTTTAGTAGCATTGGCGTGATGATCGGAACGATTATCCCCGGCATTTTTATTATATCCTTAGGATTTAGCTGGGTAGCTTCTGGCCATCCTCTACAAATCACTCTGTCTGCCGATGCTCTCCTACCTGACTTAAGCGAGATGGGAAACCTCGTATTTTTAGCGGGGCTGTTTCTAGCTTTTTCCGGGCTTGAAGTATCCTCATCACTTGCCGGAGAAATAAAAGATCCCCAAAAAAACTATCCAAGAGCGATTATTTTGGCGGCTATCATCACCTTTACCGTCCTTGTTTTAGGGGCTATGTCTATTGCCATCATCATCCCACCAAATCAAATTAGTTTGGTAGGCGGCCTCATGGAAGCCTTTGAAAAATTTCTGCCCATCTACCATTTGGAGTGGCTCATACCTGTTTTAGGAACGCTCCTTATCATCGGCGCCGTAGCTGAAATCAACGCGTGGCTGATCTCCCCCATAAAAGGACTCCACTCCACATCAGTCCACGGCAACCTCCCCCCCTTCTTCCAAAATCTTAATTCCCACGGCACGCCGACCCATCTCCTTCTTTTCCAAGCCATCATTGTGTCGATTACCTCCATGGTTTTTTTATTTATGCCAAGTATCAGCAGTGGCTTTTGGATCCTCACAGCGCTCAGCGCTCAAAGCTATCTAATTATGTACATTTTCCTTTTCATCTCCGCCGTACGGCTGCGCTACACAAAACCACATGTGCCAAGAGTCTATCGCATCCCTTATCCCCATAAAGGCATTTGGATAGCCTCCTGCATGGGCATTGCTTCCGCTTTATTTGCTATTAGCATCGGTTTCATCCCTCCTAAGGAACTACATATTATGGACACACGATTTTACGTGTCTTTTTTAGTGGTTGGCCTCATAATCATGTGTGGCATACCTCTACTTATCTATGCCTGTAGAAAACCCCATTGGATAACGAGACAGCAAGTCAAAAAAAAATGAAAGCACCCCTCTCTGACCTATTGCGCCCTCTTCGTTTTGATGACTTTGTAGGACAAAGGCACCTCACAGATGCAGATGGATGGATCACGCAGGTGGTAGCGTCCGGCAAGCCTCTATCCGTTTTGTTCTGGGGGCCGCCAGGCTGCGGCAAAACAACGCTTGCTAAGCTCTACATGCACGCGTTCCCCGGGAAGGTGGTTTTTTTTCATCCGGCACTGCACGGCATTGCAGATCTAAAAAAGCTGGTAGCAGAGACGGAGAGCTCCCCTCTTTTCCATCAAAACCTGATGGTCTTCGTCGATGAGATCCATAGATTTTCTAAGGCGCAGCAAGACGCTTTTCTCCCCTACGTAGAAAATGGAACTTTTGTGCTTGTGGGCGCTACAACGGAAAACCCTTCTTTTTCTCTTAATGGAGCTCTTTTATCTCGCATGAGGGTGCTCTCTTTTGAGCCGCTAGACAAAAGTGCACTCAAGCAGATCTTACAAAGGGCACAAATAAAACAGCCTATTGGCAGCCCCCTAACGGACAATGCCGAAGAGTTTCTCCTAGATTGCGCAGGCGGCGATGCCAGATATCTGCTCAACATGTTAGAGAGTCTGCTTACCTACAAAAAGAAAGAGCCCCTACAAATAGAAGACCTGCAAAAACTACTCACAAAAAAAGTGGCCTACCACGACAAAAAACAAGATAGCCACTACAACTTGATCTCTGCTCTGCACAAATCCATCCGCGGCTCAGACCCGGACGCTGCTCTCTACTGGATCTCCCGTATGCTCGCCGGTGGAGAAGACCCGGGGTTCCTTGCAAGAAGGCTTGTGCGCATGGCTTCAGAGGACATCGGCCTGAGCGACCCGCAGGCGCTCTCCGTTGCCTTGGATGCCTGGCAAAGCTATGAGAGGGTCGGCTCCCCCGAAGGAGACCTCTTCCTCGCCCAAGCAGCTGTCTATCTCGCCTTGGCGCCGAAGAGCAATGCCCTCTACACCGCCTATAACGAAGCCCGCAAAGAAGCAGAGGAAACGAGCTCCCTTCCTCCTCCTGCTACTATATTAAACGCCCCTAATACCTTTCTCAAGGAGATGGGCTACGGAAAGGGATATCTCTACGATCACGACCTCCCCCATGCCTTTTCAGGTCAGGAGTATTTCCCAAATCAGCTCAAACGCAGAGACTACTACAAACCAAAAGAGCGTGGTTTTGAAAGGGAAATGAAAAAAAGAAAAGAGTACTTTGCTAAGCTACGCAAAGATCTCCAGTCAAAGTCCTAAATCCTGTCAAAAAATTTGTTTTAGTGACAAAACCACCAGATAAGTGACAGAATTTGATATTAAATGACAAAAGTGGTGTTAAATTGGCGGCTATCTCTATAGGATTTTCCTCCTAACTGGTTAGCATGTCGCAATGAATGCACACACCACACATGACGAAGTCCCCTTCAAAAAACATAGAAACCTCATTCCAATAACTGACTAAAATCGATTACTTTATCAAAATACCCCTCATCTAAAACACTTTCTTCTACCCCATTCACATGAATGAGAATGGGGCGAATGGAACAAAATTTAGGATTTTTTAATTGTTTTCTCTTTATTTCCATCTCCTTAATTATCTTTCGACCTATAGGCTTTTTGGAAAATTTAATTTCACATAAAAAAAGGCTGTGAAACCGCGTTTGAATCATGTAGTCAATTTGACATCCTGGTTGTTTTGTTGTGGAATTCTGAAAAAAGGGACCGTCCATGACGATTTCCTCCGGGGATAGATTTAACAAATTCCAAATAATTTTACGGTTATATGTCACAAGGTTTTCAAATTGTAAACCCATGATAGACTCCCAGGCGGGAAAACGAGTTAATGCTGCATTTATAAAAGCTCCTTTTTCAATTTTTGAACGGTTAGGAGCTATGTATTTTAAATAAAATCGCAGATAATTATCACTCAAGCGGTAAACGCTTAGCTTGCTTTCTTGACCATCACTTAAATTCCAAGTAAAATCTCGTTGTACAAACCCCGCTTTTACAAGATCGTCTAAATGTTTGGTATACACACCCGAGATACTTCTTTTTAATTCTTTGCAAATCTGACCCAGGTCTTTAGGACCATTTGCAAGACACGACACAATTTCTTTGTGGCTTGCATTTTTTCTGGAGAAAAGATCTGAAAATATTTCATCAAATTCTCGCACTAACAGACCTCCTTTTATGAAACAGAGGTCTCGAATATTTTGCTCCGCTGGAAGCGCTGGTTT
>JAHFTP010000023.1 GCA_023265495.1 Chlamydiota bacterium | reverse complement strand
GGAAAAATTAAAGGACGTTATCCTTGCAAATCCTAACGCAAAAACGGTCATCATAGATGAAGTACAAAAAGTGCCCATCCTATTATCTCTTGTTCACTCCATTATTGAAGAAAAAAGAGGAATCCAATTTATCCTAACAGGCTCTAGCGCCCGCAAATTAAAAAGAGCCGGCGTTGATTTACTTGCCGGTCGAGCTATTCTTAAAAAAATGCATCCCTTTGCTGCATTTGAGCTAAAAGATGAGTTTCAGTTGGATCAAGCACTAAAAATCGGTCTTTTACCTCTTGTATGGGAAGCAGAAAATCCTCTTGCCACTATTAATACCTATGCTGCCCTCTATCTTAAGGAAGAAGTGCAGGAAGAGGGAATCGTTCGTCGAGTGGGGGATTTTGCACGTTTTTTAAAAGTAATGAGTTTTTCTCACGCGTCTCTTTTAAATACGGCAAATATTGCCAGGGAATGCTCTGTTAGCAGAAAAACGGTAGATAGCTACTTGCAAATTTTAGAAGATTTGATGCTCTCTTTTACCCTTCATGTGTTTACAAAAAAAGCGCAAAGAGCCCTTTCCGCACATGCAAAATTTTATTTTTTTGATGCTGGAGTTTTTCGATCATTACGAGCAAAAAATCCAATGGACCGCTCTGAAGAGATTGATGGAGCTGCTTTAGAAGGCCTCGTTGCTCATCACCTCAAATTTTGGTTAGACCACCAAGAAGACTCTTGGGAGTTAGAATTCTGGAGAACACGTTCAGGAGTCGAAGTAGATTTTGTTCTCTATGGTCCCACAGGATTTTGGGCTATAGAAGTCAAAAATAACAGCACACTCTCCCCTTCTGATACGAGAGGATTAGAAGAATTCCAAAAGGACTATCCTCAATGCAAAACACTCCTTTTATATAGGGGAACGCGCCGAGTCATGCAAAATAACGTTCTTTGTATCCCCTGTGAAGAATTCCTCAGAAATATGAATCCGAAACAACCTTTGTTCTAACTGGCAAGAGGACCATTAAAACACCCACTGAAAATTGCCATAGATATTCCACTCTCTATAGGGCAGTGTATCTCGGTAGTAGTGGGTGCCCAGCTCTGCTTTAAAAACATCACTTACTCGAAAGCCGACGACTGTCTTGATCTTATTATTTGTGAGCTTCTGTAGCGGCGTAACAAGTAAGAAGTTACCAATGGGTTGAAAAAGATCTTTGGTTCTTTGCCAGCCATGTTCATAAATAAGCTCGAGGGTCGTCTTCAAATTAAATTCCCCCTTTAGATCAATGCCTATTTTATTGTTCCATTGTTGTTTATAGGAGTAATAGTTGGGGTTGAGCTTTTCAAAATGTTTATGTTCAAAAAGGTAAGAAAATTTGGCAAATCGCTCCAATCCAGGAATCATAAAACGAAACGCAATAGACTCTGAATCCCTTCTATTATGCAAAGAGTCGTGAATAAACATCTCCTCCGCCCACCCCTCTAATTCCGGCTTAAATCTGCACGGAAACCGATACGCATAACGCGCATCTACCGTGCGTGTCTGTAAAAGATCAGAAATGATCTTCGTAAAATTCTTGATGAGAAAAGAGTCTATATATCCGCCTATAGCAAATAGCTGCGTATCGCTATTATAGATAAAATAGGATCCCGGCTGCAGCTGGGTCGTATGTAAGAAAGGATAGTTCATCTTCCCCACCCCCCAGGCACTTCTCACATTACAAAACAAATTCCATGCGCAGTAGCGCAAAAAAAGGAGCCGCGAGGTAATCCCTCCTCCAATCATGTCAGCGTAGTAGTTGTTTCCTCCATTGGGAATGGCGATGTCTTTTTCCTTTTGAAATCCCCAATAGCTGCGCAAATCCAATCGCCACTGATCATAGATCGGGACATATACCATGATATCTGTATTAAAATAGTAGTCTCTGACCACAGGAATTTTTAAGTTCGGGTCATTTTCCTTACTCTGCGTATATTGCGTCTTAGAAACAAGCGACGGATCTGTATGCTGCTTCACTTCGAAAAGCTCTCTTCTTGCAGACTCATTACCAGGGAACGTTTGCAGAAGTTCTTTATACTGCTCCTTTGCCGGAGTGAACTGCAAGTCGCTTGCATATAACCTAGCGAGACTTTGCTCTGCATTTTCGCTACGCCTTTCTCCTTGTAAACTCTCCTTATACCAATGCTTCGCCTCTTCATAGTGGGATTGTCTATAGGCGATGGTCCCCAAGGCCTCTTGTGCTTCAGGAAGGCTGCAATACCGTGTAAAAACCTTTGCCGCCTTGTCTAACTTATCTTGCCATAGATATACATACCCTAATCGTATCCCTGCATCACTATCGCTCGGATCGATGGCTAAACACTTTTGCAAAACTTCTTCCGCCTCTCTATATTTATGTGCAAAGGCAAGAACCGAGCCGAGCTTATATAGATAAGCTACTTGCTCAGGCTCACATCGCACAAGATCCCGGCAAATCTCTATAGCTTGATCTCTATGACCCATTTGGAGAGCCCACTGGTCAGCTATTTGACTGAGGCCGGGATTTCTGATCGGATTACAAGGACATAGCGCGTCAAGAATGGCAAATGAGTCTCTCGCCTCTTCCAGCTTGCCCATCCACAGGTAGACATAGGCAAGCTGTGCTCTCGGCGCCGGATAGGTGGGATCTTTATCTACGGCCTTCTCTAGAAGCCCTCTAGCTTTTGGTAAATTATCTCTTGCAATGGAGAGTACTGCTTCTACATAGAGACATTTGCTATCTTCCTCAGTAAGTCTTCTATCTTCACAATAAAAGATGAAATCTTCTTCTATATACTCCTTCATCTTTTGATCGGGAAGGCGAGTTAATGGCTCCGCTTCTTGCAAAGAAAAACACTTGCCATCCCTCTCTCCATAAACATCCCCGGCTAGTGCAAAGAGAGAAAGAATCCATAAAAAAGGAAATAGCCCTGTCTTAACCATTATTTTGCCGTTCCCCTGTCAATTTCTCAGTAAGATCTTGGAGCAACATAGCAATGTTCCGATCTCCTCGTTTTATGGCCTCTTCGATGGAATCTCGACTCTCTACTTGTACTTCTATATGCAGTCTAATCTTCGACTCCGTCCCCGATGGCCTGATCACGATCTTATCTCCACTAGAAAACCGAAATAGCATAGTGTTTGCCTTAGGTAAAGACAGTTTTTCTTTTTTATCAGAACCTATATGCTCTCTAACACCTTTTTCATAATCTTCGATATACAAGACTTTTTCTTTGCCGAGACTAAGAAAGGGATTTTTCCTAAGCATGCCCATGATCTCTTCTCTCTTCGCAACGCCTATATGATCATCAGGGAACACAAGAGAATGCTGCCTTTCTCTAAACACCCCAAACTGACAATAGATGTCAGTGAGAAGATCTATCAATGTTTGTCCTTTCCTTTTACAGTAAAGAGCCATCTCTGCAAAAAAACAGGCGGAAGCAACCCCATCTTTATCTCTGGCATAGCTGCCAAGTAAACAACCATACGATTCCTCCACTCCAAATAAAAACTCCATGTCCGGCTGCTTCTCTTCGAGCATATGGATCATCTCTGCAATAAATTTAAATCCTGTATGTACCTCAAAATACTCCACATGAAAAAACGCAGCTATTTTTCTCACTAGCTCCGTAGTCACGTTGGTACTAATAAAAATGCCGCGCACGGGAAGACGTTGTTGTAGCTTCCTAGTAGAACATAAGAAATAGGCACACAAAATAGCTATCTCATTGCCGTTTAAAATCCTCTCTTTCCCTTTATCTATAAGACCCACTCCAATGCGATCTGCATCCCCATCATTGAGAAGAAGCAGGTCTGCCCCCCTCTTCCGCAAGTGAGCAAAGCCCAGAGCATACGTCTCTTTATGCTCAGGGTTGGGATTCTCTACAGTAGAAAAATAGGGGTCTATCTTGCACTGCTCTTCTACTAGATGTAGATGGGTAAAGCCCCACTGTGAGAGCGCCATCGGTGTGAGGGTCACTCCCGTACCATGGAGGCTGGAATAAACGATCTCTATTTCAGCTCCATGTTTTTTATCTTCCTCGGGAAAGAGTTGGATCTTTCCCATGGCAGCAAAATACCCTTGGTCTAAATTTTTTGGATCCATGACCTGTATGAGAGGGTCTGCATAAGATGCTACCTTGCTCCCAGTAAGGAGGTCGATGTTGTCTAACTCGCGCTGTATTTCCTTTTCCTGGGAGGGAGCTATCTCCCCCCCATCCGCCCCATAGATCTTATACCCATTATATTCTTTGGGATTATGAGAGGCTGTGATCATCACCCCCGCACTGCAGCCAAGCTCCCTCACTGCAAAAGAAAGAAAAGGAACAGGCCTGAGCTCTTGCAATAAAACCACTTGGATCCCACTTGCAGCAAATACTTTGGCACTTTCCTTAGCAAATAAAGCAGAGTCTTTTCTGTTGTCAAATGCGATGACGATTTTTTTATTATTTGACCTGTTTTTTATGACGTGATGGGCAAGGCCTTGGCTGATCCACCTCACGGTGACGACATTCATCCTAGCAGGACCTACTCCCATAAGTGCCCTGAAGCCTGACGTCCCAAAAGCTAGCGTATGAGAAAAACCTTCTACTAAACATCTGGGATCTGTCTGTAAATATTGCAGTATTTGGGTTTTGACCTCTTTTTCTATAGCAGCATCAAGCCAAGATAAAACCAAATCTCGCATGGACCGCGTCAACCTATCCAAAGCTTTATTCTGATACATAAAAAATCCTGCGCTGCTTGTTTGCACTTTAAAAGACTTGCAGTTTTGGTGCAATGCATAGTAAATAAAAATTATAGTTATACGAATAGAACTTGGATCTTACGTGGACGGAACAAACCAGGCGAAACTGCTAAACAGATTGGCTTATTGCTGCGCCCTCTTTAGTCTCTTTGCAGGGATCTATATTTGGCTTGCGCTCTACTTCCCTCAAGTATTCGGGATAAAATGGATTTCTCTACGCACAGTAGCTGTGAATGGCACCTACTGTTACATGGGAAGCGGCATTGCCCTAATAGCCCTTTTACATGGCTGGGCTCCGTGGCTACAACGAGGTATAGGAGCAGCCCTCTTCGCTATAGCAGCCCTCTCTTTCGTGGAGAGGCTTTTCTCCATAGACTTGAGGGTCGACCCCAAAATGTCTCATCCTATGTGGCTCATGCCGGCATTTTCTATCATGCATGTAGGACTGTTCTTCGTCCTCTACCGCAGCCCGCTGCTTTCCCGGATCAAAACCATTATTTTCCTTTCATGGGGACTATTTATTGTTTTCTTTGGAGTCACGGGATTCCTCGCACATCTTTTTCCCATTCTCACCCAATACATCTTTCCCCCAGCTGCAGACACCCCCGTCATTGCTGCCTGTATTATCGTTGTCTTGGGAAGTGGAATGATTGCCTCTCTGATAAGTGGCGCTATAACAAATAAAGTAGGCCTATCGAAAGGCATACCTTTCTTACTTTTCGAAATTGTCAGTATTCTGACATTGTCTCTATCTTTTGGTATAAAAGCAGAAAAAAGCCTCTTCATAAACACCTTGATTGAAGAAGAAATAGAGCAAAACGCCTACGCAATTAAGCACTATTTACAAAACAGCACCTCTTATCTTTCAGCCCTACAAAATCTTGTTGTTCTATTTCAACCAAATGATAAGGCCACATGGACCCCTGCTCTGCAACAGCTTCTACAAGTACATCCTGATCTCCTTATTTTTGAACAGGTCGATGCTTCCTTTAAAACCTCTATCCTCCTCGCTATGCAAAAGGACCATCAAGGAGTAAATATTTCCTCCAACTTCGGAACCACTGCCATACAAAATATCATTAGTGGCAGAACAATACAGTTTTTTATCTTCTACGATGCCATGAACAACAAAGAAATAGCAAATGAGCTTATTACAGTCCTGCCCTATTACGAAAATGAAAAATTTAATGGCGCCACCATCGCATCGTATAATCTACAGCCATTGATGCAAAGAATTCTCACAGCTTATTCCCTAGAGCATTTTACTATTACACTACGCGATGGAAAACAAACGCTGCTACAATTCAATCCCATAGAAAATCCCAAAAAATCCCCTTTCGACAAGTCATCAAATATAGACGTCGACGACCTTCATTGGACACTGCAATACGCCCCCCTTCCCTCTTTTCTTAAACCGCGCATGGATACGAATCTCTTTTGGATCTCCATACTTGGAGGACTGTCTGTATCTTTATTAACGAGCTTCTGCTTTCATCTATGGGTAAATGCACAAAAAAATTATCAGCAGCTACACGAAGTAAAACAGCAGCTTGCCAAACACCAAGAGCAGCTATCTATAGCTTTATCCGCAGCTCAAGTGGGAACATGGACATGGGATCTCTCCTTGGATCAATTTTATATAGATGATCATCTCCATGAAATCTTGCATATCCCCACCCATGTTAAAATAGAAAAGCCCAATGATTTCTTTACCCTATTTATCAAGCCAAAGCTCAACGATCTCAAGCAGCATCTTCTACAAATGACCAAGTCTGATAGACCAACAGATCTGGAATATCAACTCTCTCTTCCCGGTGACGGGATACGATATATCCAATCTAGAGGCAAAATCTTCTACGATATGCAAGGAGAGCCCATCCGCATGACCGGTGTTAGCTGGGATACAACTGAGCTCACCACGCTTTCAGAAAAAGTGAAAAAAAGTGAAAAAAAGTTTAGGAGCTTCATTGAAGCCACGCAGGACTGGATTTGGGAAATCAACGCCGAGGGAAAAATCGTCTACTCCAGCCCCGGGATTGCATCCATACTAGGATATTCTCCAGAAGAAGTAACCGGCATGAACTATCTGCTCTTACTAGATACGAAAGAAGAAGAAAAAGCAAAGGCGTATCAAGAGTTCCAAAAGTGTCTGCAAGAAAAAATAAGTTGGAAACACTCTCCCTTACAGTTTCGATCCAAGCTAGATACCAGAAAATGGTTAGAAGGCACCGGCATTCCTCAACTCGATGACGAAGGGAACATCGTAGGCTTTTTTGGGGCATCCGATGATGTCACTGTTATCAAAAACATAGACCGGCTGAAAATGCAATTTATCGCCAATGTCAGCCATGAGCTGAGGACGCCACTTACCTCCATACACGGAGCATTAGGTCTTCTTAGCGCAGACCAAAATATCAATACGACCCCTAAATTAAAAGAACTTGTTGAGGCAGCGTACCGCAACTCCCAAAAACTCATTGTCCTCATCAACGACCTTCTTGATACAGAAAAAATGGAAGAAGGAAAAATGGAGTACCATTTTACCGAAATAAAGTTGATAGACATTGTGAAAGAATCGATACAGACATCCCGTTCTCTTTGCGAAACTTCTCACATACAAATCCTCTTAGAAGAACCCACCTATGATGCAACGGTAATGGCTGATGCTAATAGACTTATACAAGTGATAAATAACCTTCTCTCCAATGCCATCAAATTCTCTTATCCCAACTCTGTCATCGATGTCTCTATAATAAAAGAGAACCACAATAGTGTGTATGTCGCAGTAAAAGATGCCGGAGAAGGGATAGCAGAAGATTTTAAAGGAAAAATCTTCGACCGCTTTGCTAGAGAAGGCACTCTCGACCGCAAACCCGGATCCGGCATAGGACTTAGCCTCTGCAAAAAGATTATAGAGGCCCATGGGGGGACCATTGGCTTTTCTTCTAAAAAAGAGATAGGCTCCACATTTTATTTTATTCTTCCCCTAGCTAATACAAAACAAATCGACAGCCTAGAGGAGAAGTGATGTCCACACCCCCGCTGAAAAAACTTCTCTTCATCGATGATGATACCGACATCTTAACCATCCTCAAATTTTGCTTTACAGACAGAACGGATCTGACCATCTTGTGCGCTAGCTCAGGGCCCGCCGGCATTGAGCTCGCAACGAAAGAGCTGCCCGATCTCATCTTACTAGATGTCATGATGCCGGGAATGGATGGCATTGCTACACTGCAAACCATCCGACTCATCCCTGCCCTTCGTACAACTCCCATTATCTTCCTGACGGCAAAAGCACAAAAACACGAGATAGACCAGTTCTTACAAATGGATATCGCAGACATCATCGTCAAACCCTTTGACCCCATAGCACTGCCAAAAATCATCGATGCTTGCTGGGAGAAATATCAAAGCAAAAAAGCCTCCCTTTAAAAAAGTTGACTTCCGCTTGGATACCAATGCTCACCTAAACAAATCATCCAGAGACGCAACTCCATCCACCATCTCTTCTGAGTACATCGTCTTTTTTAGCCCACAAGCTGAGATAAAAGTCAAAAACAGTTGTTTCTGCGTTCTCGTCCTCTCTTTAAATACTTGCATCCTTTTGCTGAGCATTGAGGCGTATTCTTTATCTAGAACAAATGGGGAATTCGTGTATGTAATTTCACAGATCGTAATGGCATCATCGTCTCTATCAAATATCAAGTCAATTAGAGCCCCAGGGACCCATTGTGGATGCCAGTCGAGTTGAAAAAGATGCATGGAGTCTTTTGGGGAAAATTTCTTATCAAAAATGTTTTTCCTACCCTGCGCCTGCCATAGACGGCCAAAAACTCAGCTTTGTTGGATGTAAATAATTCTCCTAGCTCGCGTTTTTCTTCCAGCCTTCCTGCAAATTTCTCTTTTAAACTCATTGCACCCCTGCGTATTGCGCTACTTATAGGAGCGCTATAACCAGAGCAATACGCAAAAATGCAGCCATATGCCAGCCAAGGCAGCTAGCCCCTCCTTCTAGAAACAGGTCTAAAATGCTGCCTACAAAAAAAAGAAATTTTAGATTGCAAAGCGCTCTAATATGTATAATCCAACGCCATGGCTGCACTACGAAACTCCGTAGCGTTCCTGCCAAAACCTGTCACCCATACACCTGCTATAACACCTAAAGAGCTACTGAAATTATATTCTAAAGCCGGAGCAAAACTTATTTGTTCAGAAGAGGGATTTCCTACACTTGCTACAACGCCAGGAGAAGAAAACCCTTTCCTCCCAGAGAACGTGCTTTTGTCTTGATGCTCATAGACGTTATCTATTGCGAAAACAAAGTGTTCATTGAAGCTATATTCAAAACTTAAAATACCGGTAAATTCATTCCCTAGATATACCTTGCCACACGTGCCCTGACCACCCCCATAGGTGTTCAGCCCCCGCACATGGACAGGACTTGATAGAGAATAAGCTAGGCTGCCTGTCATACTCATATAGTGAAGCCCTTTTACATGGTATACCTTGTAAAAGACAAGAGATGGTGTAGTAATGAAAGATCCTTCTCCCGTTTGGTCCGTTCCCTGCCTATCGACTTTGAGTTTCTGATACTTCCCTGTAGGGAAAGTTTCTAAGATGGTCAGCTTAATCCCCGGAAACCACTTCCACTTATCTATTGCTACCAATTGAAAGTCTAACCCTATAGGCAGATCTCCAACATTCACTGAAGATTTTCCCTGCGTTGTGTTGTACAGCACTGAAGGCGTCATCTGTATATCCATCCATTCCGTTAGTCCAATGAGGACGAGAAGTTGTGGATTTACGCTGGTAAAATTGGGAGAAGAATGTGATTGCCAATGATTGTCATAGATACCGGTATCTACCGTCACATAGAGGTAGGGCTCGATTTCAAAATGCCCTTTTTGCACTACATAGCCCGGAGGAGCAATCAACGGCCCCGTAAGCCATGGTAGTGAAGATGGCACAGTTTGCACAGGAGTCAGTGTCTCTCCATAGATCATACGACCGACAAAAATCGCAACCAATAAGAAAACCCATCTAAGACACATGCTCACGTCCTTATTTCTTTGAAATAGGAAAAGGTAACAAATTCCTCTACAAGAAGCAAGAAAGCATCCCCACCTTTTCAATAAATTACTCCATATGGCTATCGGTATCGGTTTCTGAACATCTTATATAGCTGAGCCACGGCCTTGATCTACTTTCTTAATTTTACGGCTTGGAACCTGTCGCCAATCCCTACATTTTGAATAACATCAGATGAGTTGGGTCAATTGGGTCAATTCAAAATACGAAATAACCCAACTCACCTCACAGAAAACGCACACAATAAACCATTTTAAGAAGCTACCTCCATCAGTTTTTGGTCAAAATGAGGGAGAAGCTCCGGATAATTCCTTTCTACCCACACATGAAAACGCTCTGTGACAGACCTAATTTCTTTGGGATTTCCCTTATGGTGTTCATCAAACTGGAATTTGCCTATATCGAACTGCATAGCTCTATTGTCAATGAACCCGAAATTTTTTCGTAAAATGGCATTATTTTCAAAAACACCCATATCCATAAAACGCCTAAGAAGATCTAAAGTAGAAGAAATAGCATATTTGGCTGCTTCTATATCGCCCCTATCCATAAGAGCCTCTATGTGGGGATAAAATAGATCTGCCTTTTTTTGTAAAAGGAAACAGCTCTTGCTAAGATCTAGCTGCCACTTCTTGCCTTTCTTATCTATAAAGGTCTTTGTAGATAAGGGAAAAGGTGTAGGATTTAAGTGGGCATACAACACTCCCGTATCCTCCTTTACATGGGTAAGCGCCGTTCTGCAGCTGCGCAATACAGCCCATTGTTTCTCCTGATTTTTTTTAAAATCCTTATAATAGGGATTAAATGGCAATGGAACATGCCCTAATATGTGCTTAGGACGCCATTTGTGCTGTTTGAATAATTTTACAATGTATTGTTTATCTTCGCTGATAAAAGCCACAGCCTGAGATCCCCTCGCAAAAAAAGTAAATGGCTGGGAAAGGATTTGATACACCTCTTCTTGTTTCTCTGGCGAAAGTGGAGGCAGTTCCCACTCCGATGAAGAAGAAAAAGTCGGGGAAGCAAACTTGGTTTGAAGACCTGATCTATTCTTTTTCTGATATAGTTCATTCGCACCCCATAGAAATAAAAATGCGATGGCAATAAAGAAAATAGCTTTCATACGACACCTTATGTTCTTTAGAATTGTCTACTTTGAAACAACGACACAAGCTCATTCCAAGAGGGGATACTTTTGCCTTCGACTAGCAACGAGGTTCTGTCATTTTCGTATTTGTGCACAAACTTATCCAGATACGTTTGATCCAGTACTTCCATCTTTCCTTTCGTTAGCACAGCAGCCAGATGTTCGGGATGGAATAGATCGTCACTCCAGTATAAGTATAACGTGTCCGCATAGGTGAAATAGGCAGACATCCTCTCAGGAAATACTTTTCCCTTGCTTACCGCATCCTCCGGTGTGGACTGATAAAACTTTTGTTCCTCATTTCTATACTGTATCGCCTGCCTGCGGAAATCGTCTTCGCAAGAGCATAAAACTAAAACAATATCATAGTCTGCTTCCTTGAGTTTTGCTAGGAAAGTAGGAATATGTCCTCCAGTAGAAGTTGTTCCGTGCGCTATATTCCTTCTTTGGGCAATAGCCTCCTCAAAAAGTGTCAATGTGATATAGTTGGATGCCCCACGCCATCTCTCATAAGCACTTTTTACCGCTAAAGAATAGTTTTCTGCGTTGGCTACAGAAAAAGCTGAAAGAGATTGACTAAAGTACGTATGCACCATGAACTTTAACGCTCTTTGATCCGGATCCAAATAAGCTATGGACGTATTGGGATAGCGGCTCGCTAAAAACCTCTCCAAAATCGTAGTTTTTCTGGCGCCAGGACCTCCAGCTGTTGCTATATATAATGGCCTCTGCCCCTCTTGATTATCTCCCTTAGCTGCAAAGCATACGCTGCGCACGACGCTTAAGTCTTGTGCAATGGCAGCCTTCTCTCCTTCGCTGTAGTCTTTTACATGCGTTGCCATCATCTGCGGAGAAAAGTAAAAATACTCTTGGCTTTCCCCTTGAGCAAAAGAACTCATACATACGATCCCTGCTAACATACTCAGTAACATTTTCTTCATAAGAACTTCCTTTTGCTTAGTCTTTTTTTGCTCTAAAAATCCCTGTTATCAACTCATGCGAGGTGAAAGCGTCGCGCTGATATCCCCAGCTCTCTAAACAATATTCATACGTAGCAGGACCAATTCGCTTTTGGATCTGCTCCGCCCGGCCTTTGATCGCATCTATGTTGTCTTGCGATATGCCGGCATGCATCGCTGTCGTATCTATAAAATGGATGTTTGTAAAACCGACTCCTTCTAACAGACTTTGGTATTCATCAGGTGTTACAAGACAGAATGCGATTCCATCCATCTCCATCATCTTTTTTGTGTTTGCACTATAGGAGGGAGAACTATGCATCCAGTCCATAATGGCTATCTGCCCTCCCGGCTTTAATACACGAACAACCTCTTTAAAATAAGCGCTCTTCTTCTCAACGGGGACATGGAGGATCGATTCCTTACTGATCACCAGGTCAAACTCCCCATCGCTAAATTGCTTTAAGCTTAAGCGGTCTTCCATCCACTGAAAAGTGACTTTGCCTTTAAAAGAGGCCTTCGCTTCTTCTACTGCCTGCAAAGCTTTTGTCACCATAGACCGCTGAGGATCTACTCCTACAATGTCTACAGCATAGTGCTGCGCAAGATAGATATCCGGAGCCCCAAGCCCTGAACCTAAATCTAATACTTTTTTCCCTTCTAAGGAAACGTCCTTGACAATCTCTGCTACCGCCTCTTTTCCTCCCTGAGATAAAAACCCTTTGCCATATACAATCTCTATGAGCTCAAGGAAATCATCATTATATTCCTCCGCTTTATCCCTACCAAAAAGAGAAGATACAAAAGAGAGCATACATACAAACAGTCGACGCACCATAGATCACCTATTACCAGGTTAGAAAAAGTATTCTTCTAAGTCAGCGAAGAGAAAAATTATAGACAAAGCATCCATTGCTTTTGAAGAAAAATCCTTTAGACAGGCCTTTATAAAAAAATCTATTATAATCCGGCGAGATCCTTATACCGGAAACAATCTACCGTATGATCATTAACAAGACCCATCGCCTGCATATGCGCATACATCACGGTCTCCCCTACAAAGGAGAATCCCCTCTTCTTAAGGTCGACACTAAGTGCCTTAGATTCTTTGGTAGAAGCCGGAACCTCACGGATCGACCTCCTGGCATTCTGCATCGTCCTGCCACCAACAAATCCCCATATATAGGTATCAAAGCTGCCAAACTCCTCCTGCACCTGTAAAAAATGCTTTGCATTGCGAACGGCAGACTGCACTTTCAATCGATTGCGGATAATTCCTTCATCTGCGAGCAGAGCAGCAATTTCTTTTTCCCCATAGGAGGCAACCACCGCAGCATCAAACTGAGCAAAAGCTTTCCTATATCCCTCCCTGCGGCGCAAAATAGTCAGCCAGCTAAGCCCCGCCTGCGCTCCTTCCAAAATCAAAAACTCAAAGTGCTTTCTGTCATCATGCACCGGCACTCCCCACTCCCCATCGTGATACTTCTCATACAAAGCATCACCCTCTACCACCCAGCCACAACGACATACAACACCCGAGTCCTTACATTGCTCTGTCATATCCACCTCGAAAAAATAGTTTTTGGAAATAGGATATCCTATTTCTTTTTCCTCATCTATTCCAAAACAATCTGAGTGGAAACGAAACCTCATGCCTCAGGATCAGTGGTGGTGATAATGCTTTGTCTCATCGATCTTGAAAAAAGCACCGAGTGAAATAAGTGCAAAAAATAAGAGGACCCAACAAAAAGCGGCATTATTTCCTGTTATTGTAACGAGCGTAAGGATGAGGGCAGGGGTAAAGCTTCCGACAATAGCATCTGCAAAATTAAAGCTCACGCCTACACAGGTGAAGCGGGAATACGTGGGAAAAAGATCGCAAAGGACATAGGGGAGTAAAGCGGAAAGACAGGTGAAAAAGATGCTATAGAGGAAAATAA
>JAHFTP010000164.1 GCA_023265495.1 Chlamydiota bacterium | reverse complement strand
GATTGTTGCCTCCTAGACATCCTCTTTCCCTGCCTGGTTCTCCTTCCCCGACTCCTCCTTCTAGCCCTCCTCTTTCCCCGACTGGTTCTCCTTCCCCAGTAAGCGAAATAGCGGCCTCTGTAAGCTTAATAGCTCGCTCAGAACTTCCTCCTAGAGACTTCAGAGAAGAAGCCCAAGAACATGAGACGCGGTCTACTGAGTTAGGTGCAGAAGTTATCGCATTTGCAGAAGTTATTGAATCATTTCGCAATCTTAAAGCCACTATACAGACCGTAGCTAACTGGCCTGCAGTCAAAGAGAGAATTGCGCAATTAAAATCAAATCATCCCGATGTATGGGAGACCTTCCTTGAACGAGCTCTCTTCTTAGAAGATCCTAGAGAAGATCTCCCTTTGCCGGATATGGAAAAACGTTTCACTGACAACCCATTTTCCCTCTTGCAATTTGTGGATGCTCGTGGACAAAACCTGATAGATGTAGCTATCGACCACTATAGCAAATGCCAAAAGCAAGTAAGCATCGCAGCTAGCCTTAGCAAAATCCATGCCGATCTGTGCTCTTACAATTTTTATCAAATGAGCCGTATAGCCGCACCCGAAGATTATATGGAAAATATTCGCAAAACACTACGGGACATTCAAACTGCCGACAGCCATTTTTATGGATCTGCCATGTGCTACGAGGCGTGGACACATCGCCCTATTCCCCCAGGAGAAACAGAGCAAGGAGACACAGCAACCACATTTGGTGCAGACACTCTCAGAGGTCATCCTTTTTGCCTTATGGAGTATAGAGAAAGGGGGGAACCAGATGGAACGACTCTCATAGAAACACTCACTGAGAAAGCACTTAGCTCTTATGATGCGAATCTATCCTTTGTCCCTGCAAGAAAACTCCCCTCTCTCGTAGATAGAGATGCAGCAGCACTCATATACCAGGCCTCTTTACATAAAAAACAACTAGATCTCTTCTCTTCTGTTCTAGAAGGAGAAGCTAGCTCTCTCGCGCAAATAGCTGGTGCATTAAAACGATTAAAAAAAGAAGATCCTGAACTACATGGATTCCTTTGTGAACTCATATGGCTTGTTCGAGGATCTCCAGCGGATAAAGGCTCTGAGTACGGCGAAAACATTCTTACACACAACCCTAAAATACTACTCGACACACGCAACATAGAGGGACAAACAATCCTAGCGCAGCTGCAAACACAATTTCAGAATCAAATCAGGCATGCAAGCGATCTTGGGAAACTCGACAGTTTTAATGATAAACTAGATAAAACACCTCCCGAGTCTCTTACAGTGCAACGAGCAGCCTTTGCTGCATTAGAAGCTCCCTTACAACAAGAACTTGCCCTATTAGTAAACCCAAGAGACAGAGCAGAAGGGCTTGCACAGATCACAGCAGCTCCCCAGATTCTCCTTGGTGGTGCAAGTCTGGAGGACAGGCCTTTGAGACGCGCCATCGCTTCGCACCAGTCCCAAACAACATTTTCCCTGGCCGATGCAAGGAGGGATCTCAGGAAACATCTACTCCCTAGTGCTACGGAAACCTTATCTGCAAGTACCGATGCTTTAGCGCTCAGATACCCAGACGTAGAAGAAAATAAAGACTGCAGCGTATGCCTCATCGGTGCAGAATATGGTGGTATCATCAGTGAAGGTGGATTAGGAACCATGTTACCCGGTTTTGCTAGCGCTTTGCAGACAACGGGATCGAGAGTGCGGATGATTCTCCCTTTATATAAAGCAGACCTAGACACTGTCTACGATGGAACCAAAGTTACTAATCTCCCTACAACATTCAATACACGGGCAGGAAATTACACACGTTGTTCTGATATGCTTGATGCAGCGGGAAAAGCCCACAGGGTATTCCTACGCACAGTAAATGGAATAGATGTCTACCAAATAGAAGATCTGGTATTAGAAGGTCAAGAAGTGCTACGACCATTACGTGACGCCCTCAACACAACACCTAGAGATGACACGGCCATAGCTGCAATTAGGAATGCTCTCAACGCCCTTATAAGAGATCCTGTCACTAACGTTCTGCATAATAGACATTTGGACTTACACAATGCAATAAAACAGGCCATATGGGAAGAAGGGGGCTGCGTAAGGAGCACAGACCCGGATTGGGCAAAAACCTTCGTAGGAGGTGTCCCTCAAAACTTTGATCCCCATCGTCCTATGACGGACGAGCACGGGAATGTGCGGAGAGACGGTCGTGGAAATGTAATCACAAAAGACGTCATAAAATCTGCTGTAGAAAGAGTTTATCACCATGGTTTAGATCGCTTTATTCTTGGCAGAAATGAGAAAGGAGCTCTCAACAAACCTTACTCAGGGGACGAAAAAAGCAGGTTTATCCGCTTCTCTGAGCTTTCTGCAAGGCTTGCAATGCAATTTTATCAGGAGAAAGAGGACGGAACAAGAGAGATCGACGTAGTGCATTTACACGATTCGCAAGTTGCTTTAGTTCCCAGGTTCATGAGCAAGGTTGATGGAGATACTCCACCTACGGTCTTCACAATGCACAATAATGGACATGCCGCGCAGTTTAATATCGATGGAGGAGATCGATCACTCATGCGGGCCCTTGAACGCTCAGGACTCAGCGGTGATGAAGTCAGGGGAAGGAACGGGCTTGTAGAAGTTTTAGATGGAGACTACCCCGCAGATATTGCCTATACCGTATCAGAAACATTTGTCAGAGAAGCAGAAACAAGTCTTGGGTGCGGCATAGAAAGATACGTCCAAAATACACATAGGCTCCGCGCCGGCTTTTTCGGCGTTGTCAATGGCAACGACACAGAAAAGTTTAACCCAGCAACGAGCACCCGTTTACAAAAATGGGATCCGATTACAGTTAAAAATGCGATAGTATTAGGACTTACAGCGGGATCCAGACTTGAAGACCGAGCAAAGCTGCAAGCCGCTCTGACTAATGCTGTTGCTACGGACGCCAACTACAGAGCAGAAACCAATGAGGACAAGACTGCTCGAATAAACAAAATTGTAGAGGTATTTACCTCTTTTGGAGAGGATGTCACACCGGCTGATGGGCTAACCGATAAGCAAATACAGCTGCTCGATGCACTTGCAGTGGACCTCAGCTATGGCCCAGACACACCTCCACAGGTACTAGCCAGAAAAAAATTCCTTATTAAACAACAATTAGACCTGTTTCTTAAAGATCAAAAACTAGGCACCATCGACCCCACAAAACCTATCTTCTACTACCTAGGCCGCTACGACTACTCACAAAAAGGAATAGATAAGTTACCTGCTATTATGACCCGTGTTAAGGAGCTGGGAGCACAAATGATCGTTATTGGACCATCCATTGATCCAACCCAAACGCAAGAACAAAAGGTCTATGATGATTTGATGGCCATAAGCATGAGGTCTCGGCCTCGTCCGAACGCCCCTGTTGGAGAAGGCAACCTCCCTCAGGGTCTAATTGTTATAGCTGACCCCAGAGAATCAAAACAGGATCTGAGAGGTAGAGCGCCAAACCCTCCATTTAAATACCAAGGTGTAGCTGGAGATTTAATCCGTGCAGCTGTAGACCTGGGAGTATTCCCCTCTAAATATGAACCTTGTGGCCTTGTTCAAGGAGAAGCTTGGATGTTTGGAGCAGACGTCTGTGCGACAGATACAGGTGGCTTCCGCGACACCGTCATTACAAAAGGACGTGATCAAAATGGATGTCTTGTTCCTAGCCTATTTGCTACGGGGCAATGGACCCAGGCAGCTCAGCTAGACCTTTTTCGAGAAAAAATAGATAAAGCCGTAACAGATATTAAGCCTGCCATTGCAGCCCTTTCAGCTGAGGTAGACCTATCTACTACACCTACAGCCGTCCAAGAATACTGGGAACGCAGAGGGCGCATTATGAAAAGAGCGGTAGAAAGTGGATGGACTACTAGCCCTGATGATGACAAACTACCTCCGGTAGATAAAGCAAGACTTCTCTACCGTCATGCACGAGACTGGGCAAGAAAAGACGACAAAGGCAACTTTATCATGAGAGGAAAAATACACGTTCCCTCTGTTGTCCCTGTTTTAAAAGCCTAAATTCCACGGGAAGAGCCTGTTTACAGAGCTCTTCTCAAACACTAAACGGGGATTG
>JAHFTP010000022.1:12706-14015 GCA_023265495.1 Chlamydiota bacterium | reverse complement strand
GCATGATCCTTCCGGTTGATAGCGAACATAGCGCCATTTTTCAGTGTCTACAAGGACAAAGAGATTCTCTTATCAAAAGGTTGATTCTCACTGCTTCCGGAGGCCCTTTTTTTCGCTGCAGTCCAGAGGAGATGAAAAATATCTCTGTAGAGAGGGCCTTGGCTCATCCCACTTGGAAAATGGGAAGTAAAGTCACTATAGACTCCTCCACCTTAATGAATAAAGGGTTAGAGGTAATTGAAGCGCACCATCTATTTCAGGTGCCTGTAGACGATATAGAAGTGGTCATCCACCCACAGAGTGTTATCCATAGCATGGTGGAATTTGTTGATGGATCTATTTTGTCCCAGTCTTCCAGTCCCAATATGATCTATCCGATACAATATGCTTTTACCTATCCCACAAGAAAACCTAGTTTCTTACCTCCTTTTTCCTTTGCTAAGTATCCAACACTTGAATTTATTTCTTTAGAAAAGAGAAAATTCCCTTGTCTGGACCTGGCCTTCCATGCGTTAAGACAGGGGGGAGGCATGCCTTGTTATTTGAATGCGGCCAACGAGATTCTAGTCCATAGATTTTTACAAAGAGAAATCGGATGGGGAGATATTGCAAAGAAGCTAGAGAAGCTTCTTTTAGACTTTAGCCCAGAAAAACAGTTGGACTTAAAGACAATTTTTGCCATTGATGCCTTAGCCAGAGAGAAGGCTAAACAAATTTAACGAAAAGGTTTTTTTCTATGATTTATAGCATAATCTACATTCTTTTAGCTGCTATGGCTTTAGGTATTTTGATTTTCATCCATGAACTTGGACACTACTTTATGGCACTCAAAGAGGGGATGAAAGTAGAAGCCTTTTCTATTGGATTTGGCCGTCCGATCTACACCTGGGAGCATAGAGGAGTCAAGTGGCAGATAGGGATGCTCCCCTTTGGCGGGTATGTGCGCATTGCCGGCATGGAAAAACAGGGATCGATAGAGCCTTATCAAATTCCCGATGGCTTTTATGGGAAGAGGCCTTTATCCCGCATTAAAGTGGCTTTGATGGGGCCCATTGTGAATATTGTTTTTGCCTTTCTTCTTTTCTGTGTGATTTGGGCAGCGGGAGGCAGAGATAAGCCCTTTTCCGAGTATACGCATCTGCTTGGCTGGGTGGATCCTTCTTCTAAGCTCTATGAGATGGGCGTGCGCCCTGGAGATCAGATCACAGAACTTGACAAACGCCCTTTTGAGGGGTTTAACCAGTTTCTCTACTCCGCCCTATTGGAGAAATCCAACCCGGATATCAGAGGGATGGAAATGAACTATTTC
>JAHFTP010000022.1:11376-12696 GCA_023265495.1 Chlamydiota bacterium | reverse complement strand
ATTTCACGGGACAAAAAACTCCGTTTGACTATGAGATCCCTACAGGGTCTGAGAGGGGGCTAGACAAAGCTGCGATCACAACAGCTATGGTTTCCCCTGCAAGTTTTCTCATTTATGCACGCCATCCGGATGGCTCTGCTAACCTCCTTCCTGCCGGGTCTCCCATGGAAGGAAGTGGTCTGCAGTATAATGATCGCATCCTTTGGGTGGATGGGCAGCTTATTTTCTCTAAAAAACAACTCGTTTCCGTTATCAACGAACCAAAAGCTCTTCTTACAGTGCAAAGGGGCGATCAAATCTTTTTAAGTCGTGTACCAAGAGTGAGTGTAAGAGACTTAAAAATGACTCTTGTAGAAAAAGCAGAACTCGAAGACTGGCGCTTTGCTGCAGGCTTCAAAGATAAAGTAGAAGACCTCTATTTTCTTCCCTATGATATTTCTTCTGCGTGTGTTGTGGAAAGTACGCTTTCCTACTTGAATGAAGATTTACGAGAACAAACACATGCACAGATGCCTAGATCTGCTTTAGAAGTTCTCCTTCAAAGGGGGGATAAGATCCTTGCAGTCGACGGCAAAAAGATCGTTGGCGCGCAGGAGTTGCTTACAAACCTCCAAAAAAGAGAAGTGCAAATCATTGTACAAAGAGAGGTCTCTCAGAAAGAAGTCTCTTGGCAAGAGGCGGATAATAGCTTTTTCCTTGGAGTGAATTTCTCAGATTTGCAAGCGATGTCATCCACGATCGGTACGGACGGTCTGGTAAAAGAAAAAGGGAATCTTGTGCTCCTCTCTCCCGTTGAGCCAAAGCCGCTCACGGCTTTCCCTCTTCCTGATTCTATAAAGACGAGGCTCGCTGCCGACTTTATGGAGCAGAAAAAACGCATTGAAAAAATGGATAACCCCCAAGAAAAAGCTTTTGCCCTTCGCCTACTCGAAGAAAATCAAAAAAAACTGATGCTCGGCGTTGTTCTCCAAGATGAAGAGGTGCAATTTAACCCTTCTCCTTTTTCTATGTTTGGCAATGTATTCGATGAAACATGGAGAACGCTCAAAGCTTTAGTAACGGGATATCTAAGTCCCAAATACATGTCTGGCCCCGTAGGTATCGTGCAAGCACTCCACTACGGCTGGATGGTAGGTGTCAAAGAAGCCCTATTTTGGATTGCAGTGATCAGTTTGAACTTGGGGATCATCAACTTGCTGCCCATTCCCGTATTAGATGGAGGCCATATTTGTTTCTCCCTCTGGGAAGCTGTGACAAAAAAGCCGATCAAAGCCAAAACAATGGAAAGGTTTATTTTGCCTTTCATCATTTTGCTGATCG
>JAHFTP010000022.1:0-11366 GCA_023265495.1 Chlamydiota bacterium | reverse complement strand
CTGATATAACCGACTAAAAATGAGCTTGATAGTGATTTTTACCATCTTTTGATTGACTTATCGGCATGTTAAGAACAACAAAACAAATAGGGGAGCTCTTCGGATTTAAGCCTCGCACTAGTTCCGGACTTTGCAAACAGTGGGTGGACGAAGGTTTTTTAGAAATCACCAATTTTTCCAATAAGGGAAGGAAATATCAATTGGGTAAAAATTATTGTTCCTTGATTAGTTTATGAGAATTTTTATCTTATTTATTTTCTGTTTTATTATTGATAAATAATTGCAGCACATACTATGTAGAAAGTAATTATCTACTGTAGAGGTGTGACTCTGATGCCATTGTCTAGCGATAATCCCGGCGATAAGCTCCCATTAAAAAAAGCTGTAGAAACAGAGAGTAAGCTCTTTGAGAAGTACTATGTATGGCTGGAAAAGCACATGCCTCCTACGTTCTTTGAAGAGGTGGATGCAGAGAGTCTTTTACTTATTACCCACAGTTTAATGGGTTTTGATTTACAAGATTATTTCTCTCATATCCACATCAAGCACAGCGCTTTTGCTCTTTGCTTGGACAGCCCCGATGCCGATCTGCGCATTTTGCAGCATTTTCAGATGTATGGGATCAAAAACTATCGCTCCTTTGTCTCTAATGAGGCCCCTCCCTTTGCCAAGGCGACCACACCTCTTAGAATAGCAGTGGTTGGATTTACTGAATATAAGGAGAAATCCCCTCTACCTCAAGAGATCCTGACAAAAGAGAGGCGCAAAGAACTATTTGCTGAGCTAAAGAAGAGAAATGCGCAAGTGACAGATGGGGAATTTTCTCAGCTCATCGATGAGCTCAACCCCTTATTTTTGCGCTCGCTTACCTCAGAGCGTCTGCTCCTGGCCTTGGACATGTTTGTACGTGCTAAGTCGCGAGATAATTGCCAGTACGAAGTCAGATATAATGAAGATTGGAAAGAAAAAAAAGAGATGCCTTCCTTGCAGATTGTCTTTGCATGGAGGAGCGTCCCTAAATATAACTTTTTATATAGGATGGCCAAAACCATTTTTCGCCATCGCTTAAGTATAAAAAGGGTGAACGCTATCTATGTAGATCCTTTTAGTGCGCAAAATGTGCTGATCATGTCTTTAGGGTTGCACGGCATGAATGGAAAGGCTGCATGGGAAGAAGCGGATATGCAAGACTTCTTGCAAGAGCTTGTCACTCTTAAATATTTTGAAGGGATGGAAGAGATAGAAAAAGCATTTGTCGATACCGGGATGGTAAGAGGAAATCTGGGAAATCTTATTAAAGCCACGACTTATTTTGTCCATCAGGTGCTCGTACATGCCGATGCAAATATGTATTCCTTATCCCATATTGAAGAGGGACTTTGTCGCCATCCGGAGCTCGTCTCTTTGCTTATGGAAGCTTTTGAAATGAGATTTCATCCGGAAAAACACGATTTGTCTGAGTTTCAAAAGAAAAGAAATGCGTTTTATTCTCTTGTAGACCAGTTGGATACAGGCAATGAAGTCAATGACGTCAAACGAAAAAATATCTTGAAGCAAGCAATGAATTTTGTTGAACATACACTCAAAACAAATTTCTATCGCAACAACAAAACAGCTTTTAGCTTTAGACTAGATCCCAAGTATCTAGATAATGTTCCCTATGATAGAAAAGAAAAATTTCCTGAGCTTCCCTTTGCTATTTTCTTTATAAAGGGTTTTCATTACGCAGGGTTTCATATCCGATTCAAAGATCTTTCTAGAGGAGGTCTTCGCAGCGTCATTCCTGAAAAATTTGAGCAGATGATGGCGGAGAGGAATCACGTCTTTGCTGAGTGTTATAATCTTGCCTATACGCAACAGAAGAAAAATAAAGATATTCCTGAAGGAGGAGCTAAAGGCGTCATTTTCATTGAGCCGTATGAGAAAAGGCAAATAGAAGCAGAAATCTATAGACAGGAGATGGAAGAAGCAGGCCTCGATCAAAATACGATACAAGCTACAGTGCAAAAATATTTTAAGGAGCAAAAGTTAGAACACTTACACCATTCTCAAAGATCCTATATTGAAGCTTTTATCACCCTTCTTAACTGCACTCCTGATGGGAAACTAAAAGCCAAGCATATCATAGACTACTGGCAGAAGCCTGAGTATGTGTATTTGGGGCCGGACGAAAATATGCACAATGAGATGTTAGAATGGATTGCAGGCTTTAGTAAATATTATGGCTATAAGCCTGGCGGGGCCTTTATCTCTAGCAAGCCAAGCGTCGGCATCAACCATAAAGAATATGGGGTGACTTCCTTTGGGGTAAATGTCTACATGGAAGAAGTGCTTAAATATATGGGCATTGATCCGAAAAAAGATCCGTTTACCATCAAAATGACAGGTGGCCCCGATGGCGACGTAGCCGGCAATGAGATGATGAATCTCTACCGCTTCTACCCTAAAACGGCAAAGCTGCTAGCTACGATAGACATTTCCGGGACAATTTTTGACCCAGATGGACTTGATTTAAGTGTGGTTGCACAGCTATTTGAGCAGCAAAAATCTATCCGTTTCTATCCGGCGGAAAAACTCTCTGAAGGGGGGTTTGTGCTCGATACAAAAACAAAAAAAGAACAGTCGGCTCTCGTGCATAAAACCCTCTGTCTAAGGAAAAGTGGGGGTAAGCTCATCGAAGATTGGCTTTCCGGAAATGAGGTGAATCATCTCCTTAGATTAAATGTCCATCAGGTAAACGCGGATATTTTTGTGCCAGCAGGCGGCAGGCCGCGAACGCTTAGCGACCATAATGTGAAAGATTTTCTAGATGAGCAGGGCAAGCCTACAGCTAAGGCTATCGTGGAAGGAGCTAACCTCTATTTAAGTCCTTCGGCCCGGCGTTTTTTAGAGAAACTCGGCGTTCTTATCATCAAAGACAGCTCCGCAAATAAAGGCGGTGTGATGTGCTCTTCCTTTGAAGTTCTTGCCAGTCTCTGTCTTTCTGAAGAAGAGTTTTGTAAGGAAAAAAAACACCTTGTAGAGGAAATCCTCGGTGTAATTCAGGCGAAATCAAAAGAAGAAGCAGATCTCCTCTTAAGAAATCACCAAGCTACAGGTGCTTTTCTCACAGATATCTCTGATAAAATCTCGGAGAGGATCAACCATTATATGTACGCACTTTTAGAGTATCTGCAAGGGGTTACTTTATCTAACGATCCTAAAGATCCTCTAACTGTGGCACTACTTAACTATTGTCTTCCCGTTCTTAGAACGAAGTATAAAGATAGAATCCTCAGCGAGGTTCCAGATGTTCATAAAAAGGCCATCATCGCCTGCCACGTGGCATCCAACCTCGTCTACCACAGAGGGCTCGATTGGTCCCCCAGTATTGTGGATGTCCTGCCCCTGCTCGCCAGCGACCCCAAGATTGTTCGCCCGGTGATTTAATCTTTTTTTAAGTATTTTATAATTAACTGTTAACGGTTGTTTTTCAGCAGTTGCATCATTCAAGTGCTAATTTTTTCTTGCCTTTTTTTTCCCTATCTTGCTAATATTAGCTTAAATAAAAAAGAACCTTTTTAGAAATAGGATAAGGCGTGAAACCGATCACTCCCAAAAAACCTAGTAAAGATCAAAGAGAGAGGCTTGTGCTACTCGGTCTTGTGGACCTGTACTTGTCAACGGGTAAGCCGGTGGGATCCAACACGCTGAGAGAAAACGGCTTTGGGAGTTTAAGCTCTGCTACGATTCGTAACTATTTTAGCAAATTAGAAGAGGCCGGCTATTTAAAGCAGCAGCATTCCTCTGGCGGAAGGATTCCTACTTCTTCAGCTTTTAAGCTATATGCAGAAGAGAGCCTTTCCAGCTCTTCTTTAGAAGGAAAAGAAAAGGATGCTTTTGCAAAAGAGCTGCAAAAAGAGACAAAAGAAATCAGCTCCTACCTGCTTAAGAGTGCTGAGGTGATTAGCACTTGGACAAATGCTGCAGTTTTTTTGTCAGCTCCTCGTTTTGATCAGGATTTTGTTTTGGATGTGAGGTTGGTGAGTATTGATAGCCATCGATATTTATGTGTTTTGATCACTGATTTTGGCATGACACAAACAGAGATGCTCTATTCAGATAAGAAGCTCACGAGTTTTACTTTGAAAAAGATAGAGCAATTTTTTCGTTTTAAAATTACAGGATTGGATCGTCCCGACCTTAGTAAAGAGGAAGAGGGGATAGCTCTACAATTTTATAATGAGGCCATGCTGCGCCACATTGTGACGTATACGAACTTCTCTTCAATGGACTTATATAAGACGGGATTTTCTAGGCTTTTATCTTACGGGGATTTTAATGATGCCACAAGCTTAGCGCAAGGACTCTCCTTTTTCGAGAATAATGAGTGTCTGAGGCTTTTACTCTCTGAGAGTTGTAAGAAGAAGGCTCTCTCTTGTTGGATAGGAGAGGATTTAAGCTTTATTTCTCCTTATGCATCATCGTGTTCCGTGATTTGTGTGCCCTATAAGATCAATCAATCCATTGCCGGGGCTATAGGGATCTTAGGGCCGCATCGGATCCCTTATAAGAAATTATTTGGCCTGCTAAATCAAGCTGCAGAGTCTATAAGTCAGTCACTGACAAAGAGTCTCTATAAGTATAAGATTTCGTTCCGCCATCCTGCAAACAGAGAAATTAAACAAAAACAAGAACCCCTTATCTTCTTGGAGCAGACGAGTTGTCTTCTTTTAGAGGATAAAACAAGAGACGAACTATGACAGAGGAAAATGAGCCAAATAGAGAAACAGAAGCTTCTTGCAGCGAGGCCAAGGAATGTTCTTTGGAAGCGCAGATGAAGCAGTTAGATGAAGAGCTAAGGGAATGTAAGGATAAATACTTGCGTCTTCTCGCCGAAGCAGAGAATACCAGAAAGAGGATGCAAAAAGAAAAGCAGGAGATGATGCGTTTTTCTACAGAAAATGTCATTGCCGATTTCCTCACGCCGATGGACAACTTAGAAAATGCGCTCAAGTTTACACAGGGACTCTCTCCGGAGACGCTGAATTGGGTAAAGGGGTTTGAGATGATCCTAGCGCAGTTTCATGATGTGCTAAGCACGCATGGTGTCAGTGCTTTCCATACAATGGGGTCAGTCTTTGATCCACATATGCATGAAGCAGTCGAGGTCGAGGAGACGGATGCATCCCCTGAAGGGACAGTCGTTCATGAGTATGTCAAAGGATATAAAAGTCCTGTGAGGACAATTAGGCCAGCTCGCGTAAAAGTGGCTAAGGCTTCCACAAAGAACGAAGAAAATCCTACGTAAAAATTTAACAAAACAATCATTGGAGTACGAGTATGACTCAAAATAAAAAAAGTAAAATCATAGGTATAGACCTCGGAACAACGAACTCTTGTGTTGCCATTATGGAAGGAGGTACTCCTAAAGTAATTGCCAATGCGGAAGGTACGCGCACTACGCCCTCTGTCGTCTCTTATAAAGGGGCTGAGCGCCTGGTTGGAATACCTGCTAAAAGACAGTCTATTACCAATCCCGAGAGAACGATCTATTCTGCTAAACGCTTTATTGGACGCAAGTTCACAGAGGTGCAATCAGAGACGAAGACAGTGCCTTACAAGGTGACGCAAAATGCCAATGGCGATGCCGTTTTTGAAGTGGAAGGAAAGTTGCTCACTCCGGAAGAGGTAGGGGCGCAAGTGCTTCTTAAAATGAAAGAAACTGCAGAAGCCTACTTAGGGGAGAAGGTCACGGAGGCGGTCATTACCGTTCCCGCTTATTTCAATGACTCGCAAAGACAGTCTACAAAGGATGCAGGAAGGATTGCAGGGCTTGATGTAAAAAGGATCATCCCTGAGCCTACAGCTGCAGCGCTAGCCTATGGACTAGATAAGCAACACGAAAAGAAAATTGCTGTCTTTGACCTAGGAGGAGGAACGTTTGATATTTCCATTTTGGAAATTGGAGATGGAGTATTTGAAGTGCTCTCCACCAATGGAGATACACACCTCGGCGGCGACGACTTTGATAACGTCATTTTACATTGGATGCTCGATGAGTTCAAAAAGGAGACAGGCTTAGACCTAAGTAAAGATAAGATGGCCCTCCAAAGACTTCGCGATGCTGCAGAAAAAGCGAAGATTGAACTTTCCGGCACACAGACAACAGAAATCAATCAGCCTTTCATCACCATGGATGCTACAGGGCCTAAACACCTTGCTCTAACTCTTACGAGGGCGAAGTTTGAGGGCTTAGCTCACGATCTGATCGAAAGGACGGTGGAGCCTTGTGTGAAGGCATTAAAAGATTCTGGCTTAAGTAAAGAGAAAATCGATGAGGTGATTTTAGTCGGTGGTATGACGAGAATGCCCGCTGTTGAGAAGAAAGTGAAAGATATCTTTGGCAAAGAGCCCCACAAAGGAGTGAATCCCGATGAGGTTGTGGCGGTAGGTGCTGCGATCCAAGGAGCTGTATTAGCAGGGGAAGTTAAAGACGTGCTGCTTCTCGACGTCATTCCTCTTACACTGGGCATTGAAACGCTAGGTGGCGTTTTAACTCCTATTGTGGAGAGAAATACCACAATCCCCACGCAGAAGAAGCAAGTGTTCTCTACAGCTGCTGATAACCAGCCTGCAGTGACTATTGTTGTCCTTCAAGGGGAGAGGAAAATGGCGAAAGATAATAAGGAAATTGGCAGGTTCGACCTGACGGATATTCCTCCTGCGCCAAGAGGGATGCCACAAATCGAAGTCTGTTTTGATATTGACGCAGATGCAATCTTGCATGTCTCTGCTAAAGACATGCAGTCCGGTAAGGAACAAAAGATTCGCATTGAAGCCAAGTCTGGGCTGAATGAAGCAGAGATCAAACGTATGCTCAAAGACGCGGAAGAGCATGCGGAAGAAGATAAAAAACGTAAAGAAGAGATCGATCTGCGCAATGAAGCAGATGGTCTAGCATTCCGCGCACAGAAATCATTAAATGAGTACAAAGATCGCCTGCCCAAAAACATCGTAGACGATGTCCAAGGCAAGATCGATGCGCTCAAAAAAGCGATAGAGAGCAACGATAGCGTCTCCATACGTAAAGCGCATGATGAGCTCAATGAACACATGCAAAAGATTGGAGAGTCCATGCAGGCGCAAGCAGGAGCTCAGGCCCAAGGGCCTAGCGCCGAAGCCCCTAACCCTTCCGCAGGACAAAAGCCTGACGTCGAGGAAGCAGAAGTAGAGATCCTCGATAAAGAAGATAAGTAAGTTATCACAAAACGCAGTGTGGAGGGACGACCAAGTTCCTTCACACTTATTCTAAAAATTCCTGCACTGTACTTAATATCAGTTGTTTAAGTCTTTTTTTTGGTTAGTCAATGGGGTTAGATCTATTATAATATATCAATTTGGCGTTTTGATGTGTTATAACATATCGATTGTCATTAATTTTGATATGTTATACTATATGAATCAACGAGGTTAATATAGGATAACGCATCAAATGACCTACTCTATCCAAGAAATGGCGGCTACTATTAAAGCTGCACGCAAAAAAAAGGGGCTTAGCCAAAGGGCTCTCAGTGCGAAAACCGGAGTTCCCCAAAGCCATATTTCTAAAATTGAAAATGGGATGGTTGACCTTCAAGTGTCAAGCCTTATCGAGATTGCACGTACACTTGATTTAGAACTCGTATTAGTTCCTCGCGGCCTCATGCCGGCAGTGCAAGCTCTACAAAATCCTTCTCAGATGTCAAAATCTCTTCCGATTTATCGATTGGTTGATGAAGAGGAAGATAATGATGTCTGATATTAGAGTTCTTAAAGTCCTTCTTTATAACCGTCAAATTGGCACTCTGATCCACTTGCCAGGAGATAAGAACCTGTTTGTATTCGACCAAGACTACATCCAAAATCCATCTCGTCCTACGCTTAGCATGTCTTTTAAAGATGAGTCTGGAGAGCTTATCACAAATCTAAAAACTACACGGACTCGTCTTCCTTCATTTTTTGCTAATCTTTTGCCGGAAGGGGGCCTACGAGAATATCTTGCAGAACGCGCGAATATTAACCCTGAGCATGAGTTTCGTCTTTTATGGGTCCTTGGCCAGGATTTGCCTGGAGCGCTTACAGTTCAACCTGTTGATAGAGAAGAATTGCCATTCCAACCTGATGCTGCAAGGATGAGAAGAGAAAAAAAGAAAGAAATTCCCTTGCGATTTTCCTTGGCGGGAGTGCAGTTAAAATTTTCAGCTATGGAAAGAAATGGTCATGGATTGACCATTCCTACAGATGGAGTCGGAGGAGGATGGATCATAAAGCTTCCTCATACCACATTCCAAGGAGTCCCTGAGAATGAATATGTAATGATGGAATTAGCGAGAAGAGTAGGTATTGATGTTCCTGAAACCATTCTGCTCTCTATGAATGAATTGCAAGGATTGCCTGAAGGATTTGAGCGGCTGGGAGATAACGTATTTGCGATCAAGAGATTTGATCGAACTGAAGATGGAGGTAGAATTCATATCGAGGATTTTGCACAGGTATTCGGCGTCTATCCTGAAAGAAAATACAGAAATGCAAGTTATCGTAATATAGCAGAAGTTATCTGGAGTGAGATTGGAGAAACGGGTATTATAGAATTTATTAGACGGTTTGTTTTTAATGCGCTTATTGGCAATGGCGATATGCATCTGAAAAACTGGTCTCTTATCTATAAGGAAAAAAATAAAGCCTCGCTTGCGCCGGCCTATGATTTTGTTTCGACAATTCTTTATTTGCCAGAGGACAAACTTGCCTTAAATTTCGTTGATAATAAAGATTTTGGATCTCTTACACTGGATCAATTCAAGCGTTTTGCTGCGAAAGCTCGGCTGTCTGAACATCTAGTCCTTGATACGGTGCAAGAAACGGTTCAAGCTTTTTCAGAGGCGTGGAAAACGGTAAAAGATCTTCCCTTAAAGGAGGAGGTTCATGGCGCTATCATAAAGCATCTTAAAACTATCCCTCTTTGGAATCAAAATCGTTTTTACATGCACAAGGCCTAAAGCATTTGATGAATAGAAAAAAGTTGAAAGATAGATGCGCTTTCTTCCTTTTCAAAGATTCGTTATCCATTCCAAGACAAAATGCTGGTTTTAAGAGATTGTAGCAGCAGTAGAGCTTGACTCATCAAGGGAAAAAGACTAGACTTTTGTCACTGGGAAGTTTACCTAGCAAGTAGTTTTTTATTGGGTATAATTTGGCAACCTTATATACCTTAAAAGGAACCGCTACTTAAGTTTTGTAACAAAATAACCCGATGAGGCTAAAAGTGCAGCGTTCTAATTTTAACTGGGGTCCCGGTTTATTTATACTTGGCTACCACCTCCTTCTGCTTATTGCTATACCTTTATATCTCCTCCATTATACTCCTTCCGTTGGAATGCTTGTACTCTCCGCTGTATTAGTGTATGTAACAGGGATGAGTGTCACTGCCGGCTATCATCGCCTTTATTCGCATACTACCTACAAGATCAATCCTGTTGTGGAGGCGATCCTATTATTTTTTGCAACAATGGCCACACAGGGAAGTGCGCTCCGCTGGTCTTTTGATCACCGCCATCATCATGCCTTTGTCGATACAGATCGGGATCCTTACTCCATAAAAAAAGGATTTTGGTATGCGCATTTTCTTTGGCTCTTTGAAAAACCAAAAGACATAGATCCAAAAGTTATTTCAGACCTTATGAAGAAACCCCTCCTTCGTTTCCAGCACAAGTACTATGGTCTCCTCATGGTGGTGACCAATGTGATCGCTACACTGGTTATCGGCTACTGCTTTCACGACTATTTAGGAGCTTTTCTTTTTGCTTGGTTTGTTCGGCTTTTTTTCCTTCATCATTTCACGTGGTTTATCAACTCTTTAGCGCATACATGGGGAGCGCGCCATTATTGCCAGGAGCTCTCCGCTGTGGATAACTACTTAATTTCCCTAGTTACCTTTGGAGAGGGCTATCATAACTACCATCACACCTTTGCCTATGACTATCGCAACGGGATCCGTTGGTACCACTTCGATCCGACCAAATGGCTCATTTGGAGTTTAAGCAAGCTGGGTTTGGCTCATAAGCTAAGAAAAAATCCCCAATATTTCATCGAAGAAAGATTGCTTGTAGAAAAGAAAAATCTCGTATTAGGAAAGATCCGCTTAGCCTCCGGTGAATACCAAAAAACGTGGGAAGAGAAGATCGTCACCCTTACGGAGAGTGCCATAGAAAAGATCAGGCAAGTGAAGCAGTTAAGCGAGCTTTATCAAAGCTTGAAAAAAACAAAGGAAGAGAAGAAAGAAAAAGTGCAAGAGCTCTACCATCAACTGCAGGAAGCGAAAAAAGGATTGAAGGAAGAGGTCAAACATTGGAGAGGCATTATGGAAACATGTACAGCCGCTCTTTTCCATGAGTCTGCTCAGTCTGCACCTAGAAAGCCATAATGTAGGGGATGCCTATGCAGATGGAGCGCCTGGCTCATCTGTCGGGAACGGGTAGTCTTTCCCTTCTTTGGGGCCGGATATTGCGCTGCTAGAGCAGCCTGTAACTAGCGCGCCGAGCGCGAGAAGTAAACAAGTGATTCTGTACATAGGTTTTTTCCTCATTTGGTCTGATTTTACTGCCCCGATGGTTCATCCCCCCGGTCGGGGAAAGGGAAGTCTTTTCCTTGGTTGGGTTTTTGATCGTTTTTATGAGATCCGCATCCCGCCACGAGGGAAAATAAAGCTAAACAGCTGATTATAAAGGATGTTCGTCTCATATAGATTCCTTTTCTCTTTTGCGTTGTAGTTACCCTATTCGTACCAATTAGTGTAATTTAACTCAATTTTTTATTTACAATCCGTTGTGTTTAGTCTGTAATTATCTTAATTTCAAGTTGTTGTATTTATTTATAGTTTTTATATATGTTCGTGTTGTTATAAAATTATTTAGTAGTAATTAGTTGATATTAATTAAATTAGTTAGTATAATTTGGTTAATTATTTAATGGCAAGTGGCGGTATTATATGGTGAATTTAGTAAGTAAGTTTTTAGTAAGTAGGTTTTTAGGAGAAGAGCCGCAGAGCTCACATGATTTCGCTGAAGAGGAAAAGAATTTTGCGCGGCTAGGGGGTGCTTTCAATAGCCTATACCTAGAGAGTGAGAATCTGACGGGAGAGAGCCTGCTAGGAGCAACAAAGAGGATGGCGCCTATCGTTGAGCAGATCCAAGCAATTGCTAGCAAGTGCAAAGAGGATAATGAAGCAGCTCGGAGCATGGCAGGTCGTGTGCGGGCATTACAAGAGCAAGATTCAAATACGCAAGCTCTCTTTGCAGAGGCCTTAGCAAGGACTGATCCCTCATCCACCCCTGCAAGAAGTACTTCTT
>JAHFTP010000163.1 GCA_023265495.1 Chlamydiota bacterium | reverse complement strand
AGCTTCGGCACTATCGGGATTCTCAAACTGCCTAGTATAAAAACACCCTGTTTTATGTGTGAGTCTCTCTGCATGGGCAAGGGCCCCTCTCATCCCCTCGCTTTTTGGAGTTAACACCACTTCAGCTCCATAGGCTTTGATGAGGGCGATCCTCTCTTTCGTGACCCCCTCCGGCATAATCGCACAGAAACGCAAGCTGAGCTGCGCACAGACAAACGCCATAGCGATGCTGGTGGAGCCACTAGACGCCTCGATCACCAAAGAGCCGCTTTGGATTTTGCCTTGTCTCCAGGCCTTTTCTAAAATTTTTCTCGCAATTCTATCCTTTGTCGAGCCACTGGGATTGCAAAATTCCATCTTACACCAAATCAAGGGGCCATCTTCAGAAAGATGCACAGGAACTAAAGGAGTGACGGGGAATGAATCAACAAAGACGATGTCATTGGGCAGCTTCATCCACTTTCCCCACCGAGCGAAGATAAATCCATGCGAAAAACTCCATCGCCTTCTTTAGTATTTCTGATGATTTCTCGAGAAATGGGCGTGATAAAGTCTATCGAAGACACGACCTTCTGGCTCTCTTCCTTTGTCTCACAAAAGACTGCTATCACATACCTTGGGGTATCAGACCCATAAAGCGCCCTCCACACCCTCCAACAGGTTTTTCCTCGTCCCTCTTTCTGTTTACTAAGTTTCTGAGCGATATGCTCTTCAAAGGGCCCTGCCGCCGCCGGGGCGATGCCATAAGTCCAATAGTGAACCATTGTTAATTTCTCAGAAAAAGGGATCTGCTCATTTAAGGCAGGTATAGCAGAGGTGATCTCTCTATGAATCGAGGACATCCTAAAATTTAAGGCGCTAGAGAGGATCTGGGCAGCGGTTTTTTGGAGCTTCTGCTCATCCCCCTCTAAAGTATCGATATCAGCAAATGAGCTCACAGGAACCAAACAGACATAGTCCGGAGCACTTTCCATCGCATACGCATACAAAGGAAATTTTTTATCTTTGCCCTCTTTTCCTATGTACTGCTCATAGAGCTCCTTTTTTCCTAGGCGAACAAAGTCCTCTTTGATGATCCAGATCCCCTCATCTGCGGACGTAACCCCTACACACCAAAGGCTCAGCCCAACGAGCCCGTATAGCCATTTACCCATGACACCCCCCTTTACTCAAAGTAATAGAATTAATTTTATTTTTTGCCTATGAAGAAAAAAGTCTTAAAACAGTAAAACAAGCTCGACAAGCAAAAGCTCTTTTTGATAACATCGCGTCCGTTTTGTTGATCTTGAGTGTTTTATCCGGCCTAAGTGACCTTTTAACGTATTGGGAAGCCAGCTTGGAGGACCTAAGACAACTGGCGTATAAGTATTTAAATGGAGAAATTAGTATGTCCCAAAATAAGAAACTGTATGTAGGGAGCCTTCCTTACAGTATCACTGAAGATCAGTTAAAAGAAGTATTTACCCCTTACGGTACAGTAGTTTCCGTTAGAATTGTCACAGACAAATTCAGCGGAAAATCAAAAGGCTTTGGCTTTGTAGAAATGGATACAGCGGAAGAAGCTGAGAAAGCGATTGCCTCTCTCCATGGATCTGAAGTCGGTGGAAGAACACTCGTTGTGAACATTGCCCATCCAGAGCAAAAGAGAACCGGTGGGTTTTCTTCTGAAGGTGGAGCTAGAAAACGTGGTGGCGGATCATCCTGGCAAGGACCTCGCTCTTCTGATTTTCACTCAAAGAGCTACAGATAATCTAAAATCTTTTTAGAGAAATCAGCTAACCCACTAATAATGAACCTATTAGTGGGTTTTTTCTTTTCCCCCTATTTTATAAGTCATTCATCTTGAGTTTATTCTAATAGTTATAAACTATTTTTTATTAACAACATTAAACACTTAATTGGTGATAATTAATTATTTGTTTGCTAAAATAAGGTTAATTAGAAATCTAAACAACATAGATGGGTTATGGCCAGTCCGTTACGTCCTGTTAGTAAAAAAGATATTTATCAGGTTTCCGTAGCAGCAACTGATTCTAAGGCTAAAATCACTCGCAACATTGTAGTCAGCACAAATCCAGCAGAGAGGATCTCTGACGACATCGTACAAAGGGCTTTCTCTCAAATAACACAAGACATAGAAGATCTCGACGTTAGAACAGTCACCTTGCAGCAACGAGATGCTCACACGACCATCATTAAGATTACATGGCAAACTGCGGATAGAGAATATGCTAAACAAGTGGCATTAAAGGGTGATCAAGAGCTTTTACCAACAGTTACTGTAACAAGAGCGATCACTAATTTTAGACCTGGGGTAAGAGCCAGTAAAAGCTTTTGGAAACAGTATAAAAGCGTTGTACCTAGCACATTTTTTGGTTCTTCAGTCGTACGCGGTCTTTGGATTATATCTGCTTTTCTGACTTTAGGCATTACCTATGGAGCCTATGGAGCCTATCGCCACTGGGGTCGCACACCGGGAAAACAAAAACAAATTGAAGCTCTTATGAGTGCTAAGACTCCCTCATCTGGCCAGCAATTGATAGAAATGCTTCGTTGTATACAAAAAATCATAAAAAAAGCCCCTCCTAGTCAAAGACTAGATCCCTTCTATCGATCTCTTGAAGCAGGTATTATCAATGGAGAAAAGTTACAAAGCTACTGCCAAGAAAAAATCAAAAAAACAAGTCTTGTCCAGCACTTAAAAGACGGCGCCAACAATGCCACACAGGACAGACCTTTTGTTCTTCCTTGTGGAAGTAGTGTAGAAGGAAAATTCCGGCCATCCATTTTAGTGATCTATAAAGAGGGAGCACCTGGGGCAGAAAAGTACATAGTGAAAAAATTCTCATTTCAAGGAGAAGAAGTTTCCGTAGAAGAAAAAGTGGAGTGCCTACACAATTATGTATTTGAAAATCTAGATGATCTAACCGATTTTTTTGAGCAGCTAGCACCCCTGCAGTTTTCATCTTTTGACCGAACATCTATGGGACTTACTCCAGAACAGAAAAAAAGAGCTGCGGCTCTAGGAGTAAAAACCGAAGTCCCCACACCTCCGGAGGTCAAAGCCTCCTCTGCTGACCTCATAGATGAGATGATAAGAACAAGCAGAAAGGCAACATCCCCACCACTCACCGCAGAAGAACAAGTAGCTGTCTCTATCTCCCCTAGGGATCCTCTGTCCTTACTGTCTCTAGCTCTACAAACCAAGTCGATGCAAGCAAGGCAAAAACTAAGGGAGTTAGAGGAAAGGAAAACAACATTAGCATCGACATCAGGAGATACGTCTGGCATCGATGCAGAAATAGCAGCCACAAGGGAAGTACTCATAGACATAGCAGAGGACCCTGTTCTTAGAAATCAAGTCGACTTCCTCGTGGTCTTTGCCAGAGAGCAAACCAGAAAAATACTGAAGTACTATGACGATCTAGACAATCCACCTCCTTCCGAAGTATTTGACGTATTGGAAGATAGGATAACACAGCTCAAGGTTAAACTAGAGGAGGCCTACGGAGGACGACAAGCCCCTGACCAATTGAGCATTGCAGAAGGGGTGACAGGGCCCCTACTTAGATTGATAGAAAGACAGCGCGAAGTGGTAGAAAGACGCAAAGCCCAAATGCAATTATCAGAAAAAACACGAATGTTAGATTCTCCCATAGCCACCGCAGCGCAGCAGATATCGTGGAGAAGGCCTCCTGCAGTAACAGATGTCACGACTATCAGTGCTCCTCCGGCTCTAAGGGGGCCCGGCATAGGCACACACATAGGGACCTTACGCAGCCTGCAGACGTCCTTCTCCGGGAAGACTCCTCTAACCCAAGGAGGCATCGTAGAGACATTAGCCAATATGGATATCCTTCTTGGGGTAGCTAATACACAAATCGATGGGAAAGATTACCAAGGAGCAAAAGCATCTTTACAAGCATTCATGGGCAGCCTACCCAACCTTTCTCAGGGAGCTCTATTTACTAATTTCAACTCGGAACAATTACAAGAATTTAACCAAAAAATCACAAAAGCCTGTGAACATCTATTTGAGGCCAAATTTAGGCTAGGCGATGGTTTCTCTTCTACTGAAGAAATTATCCACGTATCCAATATTCGCGCCCTACTCACTCTTACCACTCAGAAAAGAATAGAGCCTCTGCTAGCGCAGATTCTAG
>JAHFTP010000162.1 GCA_023265495.1 Chlamydiota bacterium | reverse complement strand
TCATGCGCCATTGTATAAAAGATTCTCGTCTGTCCCATGAGCATCACTAAAACAACGGAGGTGAGCCCCGCCAAAATAGCAATCTTGATGAGCAGGCGCAACCATAAAAACTTGGCACCCAAGGCGTCAACAGCTACAGCAATAGGGTCCGCCACATTCAGCGCTTTATACGAGACAAGGCCTGTCAGCACGAGTGCCACAACAATGTAGATAAGAGTACAAATAGTGACAGAACCTAACATCCCTCTGGGCATATCTTTTTGTGGATTTTTTGCTTCTTGAGACAAAGTAGAGAGAGCATCAAATCCAATAAAAGCAAAGAACACTACGCTAGCTCCTCGCAGGACACCACTGACCCCATATTGACCGAAGATACCGGTATTTTCCGGAACGAACGGTGTTAAATTATCCACCTGGATGTAGGCAATACCACACCCGACAAAGAGGACGACAACAGCTAATTTAATGACAACCATTACATTGTTAAAACTTGTAGCTGCACGTACCCCCACAGCAATTAAATATCCCATCAGCGCTACAATACACATGGCGGGGATGTTGATAAAGTCTCCACTTGTTTGCCATCCATTTTGCAAATCATAAATAAAAGGAGACTTCGAGAAATGGCTAGGAATAGCAAGGCCTAAATCTTTAAGTACAGAAGTCAAATAACCGGACCACCCTACGGAAACAGTACAAGCAGATATTAAGTACTCCATGGTTAGGCCCCAGCCGATAATCCACGCAGCAAATTCCCCCAAAGTTACGTACGCATAGGAATACGCACTTCCCGCAATGGGAATGAGCGAAGCGAACTCTGCATAGCACAGTGCTGCTATGATAGATAAAATCCCCGCGACGACAAAAGACAAGGTCACGGCAGGGCCGGCATATTCTGCTGCTGCCTGCCCGGTAAGGACAAATAACCCGGCCCCTATGATGGCACCGATACCGATTGTCGTGAGATTCATTGCGCTCAGTGAGCGCTTTAAGCCGTGACGCTTCTCTTGAGCTTCGTCCAACAAAACACGTATAGATTTTTTTACAAACAATCCCTTAGTCATACACTTTACGACACCGCTATCTGCAAACTACAGTAGTAGACAGCAACGCCTCTCCTTAAAAAATTAATGTTACCAATTAGCAAGCGGCTCTCATAAAAGCCCCCAGCAAAAAAGAAAAACTTCCTTTTTGCATCAGAGGATAAACGGACAGAGATTTATCCAAAAGAAAAAATCACTCCATGGGCGACTGGACTTTTCCTTCCCATGTCTTAACAAACTCTAAGAGGTCATCCTTTCCTGGTTTGGTTTGCAGGAAAGCAACTACCTCTTTATGACTGCTTAGGTGAGCGATTTTGGCTAGTATATGGAGATGTCTTTTATCATTAGATGTGAACAGAAAAAAAAGACTATGTACAGGCACGCCATCTAAGGCGCCGAATTCAACAGGTTTTTCAGGGAAGACGATAACGACCCGATCTGTGGGGTCTTGCAGGATAAAATCTCTTGTGTGGGGCACAGCGACCCCATGGCTGAGAGCCGTAGACATGAGCTTTTCTCTATCTAGGAAAAGCTCTGCTACCACCTCGGGATCAAAACCAAACATAGGAGAGACTTCTTTGATCGTTTTTCTTATGATTTCCTCTTTGGAGCCCCCTTTCATATTTTGGAGCACGGCTCCTTTGTATATGGCTCTATAAAGGCTAAACTGCTGCGTTCCCGTCTTACCAGTGGAGAGTTCTTTTTTCTTTTGACTGACCGGAGGATAGATCTGTTTTTCTTCGAAAGGCGAGCGTCCACTATCTCCAGACACTTTTTGACTCATCATCCAATTTTCTATTTCAATTCTACTGAATCTGTACTGATGATTAAGACGATAAGCAGGGATCTTTCCATCGGAAAGCCAGCGACGGATCGTAGTTTCAGAAACACTGAGCAGCTCGGCAACATCTTTAATTTTAAGATCCATAATTAACACCTTGTAAATAACTGTAACACATCCATTGCACCAGGACTCTGCAAAATTTTTTTTCTTCTCTCTTCCTCTCTTATAGCCTGTGTCAAACAAGAAAGTATCTTCAAATATTCTGTCTGTTTATGATCTGGGCCACCGATCAAAAAAATAATCCTTACTAAAGAGCCGTCGAGAGCATTCCAATCGATTCCCTGTTTTTTTTGGATACCGACTGCAATAAAGAAGTCCTCATATCCCTGTAATTTCGCGTGAGGTATAGCTACACCAATGCCGATGCCCGTGGAAACAATTTTCTCTCTCTCCATGATAGCATCGTGGAAGATCTGTTTATCTTCTAATTTCCCCTTACCATCTAAAAGATCTATGAGCTTAGCAATAGCTCCATCTCGCGTATGTTCTTCTAAAAAAAGGATCAGGTCTTCTTGCAAATAACGGAAAACAGAAAAATCTTCTTCTTTTTGGAAATACTTTTTTAGATCGCCGATACCGCTTACGATCTGCTGATTAATGCGTTCCAGTATGTCCAAATCCACCGGTGCCCCTAGCTGTTGCAGTTAACTGTGATTCACTTATAAATTCTGCTTGATACACCTTGGAGAGGACCATCTGCGCTATCCTCATCCCCTTAGTCACCTTGAAGGGCTCTTTGCCGTGGTTAATGAGAATCACACCAACGGGACCTCTATAGTCGGCATCAATCGTACCTGGCGTATTTAACACGGTGATTTGCTGTTTTAACGCAAGCCCACTTCTCGGCCTCACTTGGATCTCGTATCCGGCAGGGATAGCCATGCGAATCCCTGTGGGAATAAGAGCTGAAGAGCCCGGTTCAATGATCATGTCTTGCTCTATGCAGGCTTTTACATCAGCGCCGGCCGACAGCAAAGAAGCGTACTGGGGAACGGAGGCCTCCTCATCGAGGAGAACCGAGACATCTACTTTTTCCATGATGATAAACCCTTGCTTTATGTAGCAGGGAAAAAATCTTTTTTACTTTTGCCCTGCTTGGCTATTTTCATAAGCTCTTGCAGTTTTAAAGAAAGATCCCCTATCGACTCTTCTTTAGAAGCGTCCACATAGTCTCTCTCATTGTCTGTGACGTACTGCAAAAATAAATGTAATTTCTGTTTTAGCTCATGTCTGTTTACAATGCAATCAATCATTCCTTTTTCTAAAAGAAATTCTGATTTTTGCGCGCCGGGCGGCAATTTTTGTTTAATATTTTGTTCGACAACTCTAGGCCCTGCAAAGCAGATAAGAGCATCCGGCTCTGCAATGTTGATGTCCCCTAAAGAAGCAAAGGAGGCGGTAACCCCCCCGGAGGTAGGATTGGTTAGAATGGAAATAAAGGGAAGTCCCCTCTCATGGAGCTTAGCAAGAGCGGCTGATGTCTTGGCCATCTGCATTAAGGAAAGAATAGACTCCTGCATACGCGCGCCGCCGGAGGCACTCACTATCACGAGAGGCAGCCTTTTTTCATAGGCATACTCAATAATGCATGTCAGTCTTTCTCCGACGACAGAGCCCATGGATCCCGCCATAAAAGAAAAATCCATGACACCTAAGGCAATTCTTTTTCCAAAAATAGCGCATGTGCCTACCATAGCGGCATCATCTCTTCCCGATTTCTTCTGTGCCAGTTCCAATCTCTTCGCATAGGACTCCGTATCCACAAACCCTAAAGGATCCATAGGCTTGAACTCTGTGAAGAGCTCCTCAAAAGAGTCGGCATCAGTGAGAGTTTCTACACGTTGCTTTGCAGAGAGCCGATAATGGTAATTACACTTAGGACAACAATGCAAGTTCTGTTCTAGCTCGCTAGCGTGCACCATATCATGACAATGCGTGCATTTCACCCACCCGCTAAAGCCATCCTTCTTTATTGTTTGGACCTTAATTTTCGGCTTGTGCCTAGAAAACAATCTCATAATAAAAAAACCTGTAATTTGCTCATAATTAGACTAAAAGGTATCAAAGAAAACAAAAGAAGACAAGCATTACAAACAGAGTTACTCGTATTCTATTTTTTAGTTATTTCCTTCCTTGGGAAAAGCGCTCTTCCACGTTTTTCCAATTCACTATCCTCCAAATATTTTTTACATAGTCTGCTCGCACATTCTTATATTGCAGATAGTAAGCATGTTCCCAAACATCGATTCCCAGTAGAGGGATCAGTCCCGCTGTACTTAAGGGGTCTTGATTA
>JAHFTP010000021.1 GCA_023265495.1 Chlamydiota bacterium | reverse complement strand
CTACAAAAGGAAGTAGAGCCATGTGGCGAGCACGTTTAATTGCATTGCAAAGCATCCTCTGGTGGTGAAAAGAAACTCCGGTAATTCTCCTAGGAAGGATCTTTCCACGTTCAGTGATGAACCTGGCTAGTGTATCAATATCTTTATAGTCGATATGCTTCACTCCAGCTGCCGTAAAAGGGCATTGTTTTCTTTTCTTGCTGAAAATATTTTCAGCAGGTTGAGGCTTTCTCATAAATGTCATAAATAGTTTCCTCTTTAATTATTCTGGAAGTGGTGCAAATTCGAGCCTTTCTGGCACGCTTTCTACTCGTAGCGTGAGAAAACGGATAAGATCTTCATGTAAATGATAATCTCTCCACATCTCCGCCATTGCTGAGGTAGGCACAGAAAAATAGATAACAAAATAGTAACCTTCTCTTCGTTTATTCACTTCGTAGGCTAGTTTTCGTCTGCCTTGATCAAATATTTTATGGATCTCTCCGCCTCTTTTGCTCACACCCGATGTGATCTTATCGAGCGCCTTTTGGCGCGCATCTTCACTGAGTGTGGCATTGAGGATATACATCCCTTCGTAAAGGGGTACCCTTTCTTTTTTTACCATTTCCTTCTCCTAAAATTGTTTTAGGTTTCTCATTTATTCTTCACGGGCCATTCAAATGTTGCATGGCCTTTGTTATCCCTGCGCTGAGCCAAATCTCTAAGCCCTCTACGGCTTTTTGTATGAGAGAAGGTACTTTCTCTTCTTCTTCCTTAGAGAAGGGTGACAGAACATGATCTGCTAAATCCCCACCTTCCCGGTCGCCCACTCCTATCTTGAGCCTGGCATAGACCTGAGAGCCTAGATGCGTCTCTATGCTCTTAAGGCCATTATGCCCTCCACTACTTCCTGACGTCTTTAGACGCATCGAGCCAAAAGGCAAATAGATGTCATCTAACACCACCATCATATTGTTCATGGGCAGCTTATAATATTCTTTGGCGATCCTTACTGCTTCCCCACTACTATTCATATAGGTTTGTGGGAGAAGAAGAAGAAGCGTTTTATCTCCTTTTTTTCCCTCAGCTAACTCAGAGAAACTACTTTTTTCCTTTCGAAAACTCCATCCATTCTTCTCTGCTAAGGCTTGCACGACACGAAATCCCATGTTATGCCTTGTTTTACTGTAGGCATTTCCGGGATTGCCGAGCCCGACGAGCAGATAAAAGGAAGAAAGTTCGCTCACAGCCCCTACTATCGTTTAGCAATAACCACAACAACTTCACTAAGTGCTGCCAGAGGTTTTACCCCTGCAGGCATCGCTAAATCGGACAGACGCTTGGACTGTCTAATACCAAGATCTTTGACATCGATTTCAAACTTCTCAGGCATTTTGCTTGGCAAGCATTCCACTTTTACATGGCGAATCACTTGTCTTAAAAAGCCGCCGAGCTTGATCCCTGCACACTCTGCAGCTCCTGTGCAGTCGATAGGCACTTTGAAGCTGACCGGCACATTGTCTTGCAGCTCTTCAAAGTCGATGTGATAGACTTGATAGGTCGTTGGGTGGTATTGGATATCTTTAACGATCGCTTGCGTTTCTTTCTTTCCCTCAACAAGAGAAAACTTTGTTGTAGGAAGTCTTCCAGACTGCATCTTTCTTAAGACAGCTGCAAACTCATCGCCATTAATCATAATAGGTTCGGTAGGTTTCCCGTGAGAATAGAGAATCGCGGGAATATTCTTCTCGCGCCGAATTTGTTTAATATCACTCTTCTTCGTCCCCACCCGTTTTGTCACTGATAATTTCATAAAATTTTCCACTCCTTTTTGTAAGTCAAGGAATTTTCTTTCTTAGGTCATTAATAAATACTTAATTGGGACTAAATAAAGAGGAAATGGACTTGGCAGACGCGATAGAATCTATCGCCTTGCCAAAGAGATCCGCAACAGAAACCACATGCAGACGGTCTTTATAAGGACCCTCTACAAGAGGTATCGTATTACATAGGTACATCTTCTCAATCGCACTTTCCTCAAACGCCTTATCCGGCATAAGCCCATGCGTGATAGCAGCAACAATGCGTCTTGCCCCTGCTCTCTTACACACAAGCGATGCTGTCTTCAGCGTCCCTCCGGTTGAACATATGTCGTCAACGAGGAGAACATTTTTGTTCTTTACCTCGCCGATCAGAGCATTCGACTCAACCGCTTCTGCATTCACTCGCCGCTTATCCACAATAGCTAGATCCACTTGCAAAGACTTAGCAAAAGCCCTTGCCAGCTTGATACTGCCTATATCTGGTGTAACAACTACAAAGTCTCCCAGTCCTTGCTTTACCATCTCTTCGATAAGGACAGGCCTTGCATAGAGATTATCGACAGGGACATCGAAAAACCCTTGGATCTGTTCTGCATGCAGATCCATAGTCAGCACACGAGATACGCCCGCCTTCTCCAACAAATCAGCGACAAGTCTTGCCGTAATCGGCACCCTTCCCTTGTCTTTTCGGTCCTGCCTTGCATAACCAAAATAAGGAATGACTGCCGTAATGGATTTAGCCGAAGCTCGCTTCAAAGCATCGATGATGATTAACAATTCCATGAGATAGAAGTTGGGACGTCGTGCGATGGTTTGCAGAACAAACACATCCCGACCACGGACATTCTCTAAAATTTGAACGCCTATCTCACCATCTGGAAAAGTTTCCATCAAAACTTTACCTAACTGCACACCTAAACTACCCGCTACCTGTAAAGAAAGCTCTGGATGAGATGACCCTCCAAATAGAACAAAGGGGGATTCAGATGTCATAAGGTATACTCACTTAAATATCATTGGGGTGGAAGGACTCGAACCTCCGAATGGCGGTACCAAAAACCGCTGCCTTACCACTTGGCGACACCCCAACAAAATACTGATAAAAACGAAAACGCTACCATGCTATTTTTTTGAGGATTAAATTACAAGCCCTTCTTTAAAGCGATGCAAATTCCCTGGATAGATAGGCTTTTTTTAATTTTTTTTATACACGTGTAACCCCACACCAACCGCATCTACCTAGCCAGCAAAGGACTTCTTAACTTCACCTTCTGTTTTGCTCCCCAATACTTAACAGATTTGTTAAGTATTAACGACCGACAAAAGTGGAAAATGTTTTTTAACTATCTGATAGTCTGACTGTTACATGTTAGCTATTTTTGGAAGAAAATGAACTTTTCTTAGAAAACTTTAAAAAGGCAGGCATACGGATTTAGAGACATGGAGTACTTCAAGCTACGACTATACCATCTTCACGAACAGAGGTATCAATTAGCTGGATGAACCAGCATTATTCTGTGCAAACAATTTGTGCTGCGCATGTCTGTGATGAGATCCCTCGTTCAAGTTACATGGTTGAATTCACAGAATACCAACAGCATCAGGACGAACGAAGACGAGCTCCTCCACGTTCAAGCCAGCCATTCGAGCTTCCTCGATCGTAAGGATCTGAGCTAGAAATGTTTTCTATGATAGAGAATCTCCGTAACCACTAATTTTATTAGTGGTTACGGAGATTCTAATCAACAAATATTTCATAAAAAAAATACAATCAAAAACAGCCCTGCCCATTATTTGGAATTTGAATTATAGAAATTACCGAAAAATGGTAACTTTTGCAATTCAAATATCGGATAGGTGTAAGATGAAAATGAGAGATTATGTAAGGGGCTCGTTTCGAGGGGGAAATGGTTTTTTTCTGAAAATGATGCTTTGAAGGCAACAGGATTGTCTAGACAGGCTTTGCGTTCTGCACTCAGAAGATTAAAAAAAGGTGAAATAGTTGCTCTCGTAAGGGAATTTTACTGTTACATTCCCCCAGCATCTCAAACTGTCTTGCTACGTAGGATTGTTAAGTGCTGCTCAATACTATGGAGCAACGCATCAACAACCACAAACTTTCCAAGTCATTGTCAGGCATCCGAAAAGAGAGATCCAGTTAGACTGAATTTGAATGGTGTAACCTGGAAAGGACGTAGTCTTTTAGTGCTTTCATATTCATATTATGCGTTTTTCGAAAGAACATGCAGTTTTAAAACTACACCTACCCTGAACTAGGATTCCACCCAACCTTTATAGAGACGCGAGGCTTGGTACTGTTCAATGACGGGAGAAGAGCACATCTTTTTATCCTCAGGATGCTCAAAAATAGAGCAGTAAGCAACAGGCAAGATCCCCACAACCCCCTTCCAGCCGGAGAGGCAAAGCACATCTTTTAACGCTATCTGGTCCCAGAACTCTTCTTTTCTTTCTCTACTTTTGATCTGCTCTAACCCTTCTTTAGCCCATAGTTTGACTAGCTGCTCCCCGGACTCTGTCGCATTGAGATAGACCGTAGCTGAATTGATTTTAGAAGGATGATTTGTGGGACATTGACTGTAGATCCTTACGGCTATGTCGCCAGTAAAAGAAGGGATCCACATCGGCTTTTGTACAAAGACCGCATCTGCATCTACCCATAAAAGACTTCTTTTATGTTCTTGGAGTTTTTGTAAAAGGAAAAGAGGTTTGAATGCGCAGTTGAGCTCCCACGACCCCGCCGTCTCAATGCCCTCTATATCATATTCCAAGCCAAACTTCTTACAGGAATCGATCAAGTTTTTGGCATACCATTCATAGGGAGTGTTTCTTGTATAAAAGGACACAACAAGGGGAAATGCGCTCATAGATACACCTGCCTGTACAATCCTCGTGTGTAGCACAAAAACCTGTTTAACGACTTCATAAAAATTCTCTCTTTGCTATAGTGAAATTATTTCTTCACAAAGCATGAGGAGACCTATGCGCGTCGTTCATCTCTCTACAGAACTTGCCCCTATTGCAAAAGTGGGGGGCCTAGGGGACGTGGTATACGGTCTTTCTAAAGAGCTTTGCAGACAACATCACACTGTAGAAATAATCCTACCCAAGTATGATACGATCGATTACAGCAAAGTACAAGACCTGCATGTGGAATGTAAAGACCTGTGGCTCTCTGACGGACCCTATAAATATAACAACACCATTTGGTCTGCTCTTGTGGAGAACTTGCGCGTATATTTGGTGGAGCCCCACCACCCCAGCTATTATTTTAGTAGGGGGTCTATTTATGGGGCTTATGACGACATCGACCGTTTCCTCTATTTCACACGAGCTGCCATGGAGTTTTTATGTAAAACAAACAGATCACCGGACTGCATCCATGCGCATGATTGGGCAACGGCTCTAGCGGCTCCCTTGTATTACGACATGTACAAACCTCTAGGAATGAGAGTCGGAGGCGTGCTACTTACCATACACAACCTAGAACACCAAGGCAAATGCGGCGCGCACAACTTAAGCCGCATAGGCCTGCGCGGAGAAGACTACCTCACACCGGAAAAGATGCAAGACCCCTATAGTCCGACAAACATCAACCTGTTAAAAGGGGGGATCGAATATGCAGATGCAGTCACCACCGTCTCACCCAACTATGAAAAAGAGATAGAAACTCCTGAGGGAGGATGTGGGCTCCATCTTGTTTTACAAAGAAATCACAAGAAAATAAAAGGGATACTCAACGGTATAGATGAAGATTTTTGGGACCCTAGAAAAGATATTCACCTCATCCAAAAATACGATACACATGCCCCCATCTCTAAGGAAAAGATCGAACAGATCCTCTGCGCAAAAGCAGAAAATAAAAAACAACTGCGAGGACATCTGGGCCTGGAGGAGAGACACGCACCCTTAGTCGGGTGCGTGGCGAGGCTTGTCCATCAAAAAGCGCCTCATCTCATCATCCATGCAATGAGAAGAACGCTCTCCCAAGGAGGACAATTTGCTCTGCTCGGATCCATACACTCTGCAGAGATGCAAAAGCTCTTTACCCAGGTAAAAGAAGAATTTTCCTCTAGTAAAAACGTCTCTATTTCTTTAGATAAGGATGAAGCACTCGCTCACCTGATCTTTGCAAGTTCCGATTTTTTTATTATCCCCTCGCTATTTGAGCCCTGTGGGCTGACGCAACTCATCGCCCTTCGCTACGCAAGCATTCCTATTGCTAGGAAAACGGGAGGACTGGCGGATACTGTCTTCGACATTGACACATCCCCCATCACAAGAGAAAAAAGAAATGGCTTTGTCTTTGATCACCCCGATGAAGAAGGGATCAACTGGGCCTTGGATAGGGCCCTGGCCCTTTGGAAAAAAGATAAAAAGGGATTGCATGAACTTATGCAGCATGGGGCAAGCCAGGATTTTAGTTGGAAACACTCTGCTCCCGAGTACATGCAAATCTACGAAAAGCTAAGCAAATCCCTAGCTAATAGACAAAAGGAAATCGCTTGAAAGAGGATTAACCTCTCGATTCACGAGCTTAAACCTCCGCCCATGCAAGGCTTTGCAGTGCCCTTCCTTTATACCTTTCTATTTACTTCCCTGTCCATAATTTGTGGTTGGTAGAAGGGATGCCACAGGCTCCGTCTCCTTGTAGAGGGCTCTTTCTGTACAGAGGTCTTTGCTTTTCCCCCGGTGAATAGAGAAGTCCTCTCTACTGAAACGGATTTAGGAGAGGATGTGTAGACATAATTTCCTTTTGTGAACCAGTAATCTTGGATATGGGGCTCCACGAAGTACCATCTACACATAAGGGAATCTTTCCTAAAGGTACAATCATGGGAAGTCATTCCTTGAGCTAGTAAGTATCTGGATGGGATTCCTGCAATGGGTGAAGGGACATCGTCATCCGGAGATGGGGGAGGTGGTGGTGGATTCGGCTCATCACAGACGCAAGTGACGGAGTAATCGACTAAGGAGCCGTTGAGATAGGTGTAACTAGAAGGATTCGACCGCACCGGGCAGATCCTTCCCGCCACGGTGCCCTGGAAATAAGCGGAACAATAAGCGCCTACATAGAGACTACCGCTATCGGAGATCGTAAGAGGAGATCCTGCTGTCCCGATAGACCCAATGATGGAGTTCAAAATAATATTGCCCATATTTGTCGTGATAAGGGATCCTGTATTGTTAATATGTTGGTTTGTGATGTTGATTCCGAGCCTGCCATTCGTCGTTAAAGAGGAGGAGAAGGAAGTGATATCAAATCCACTCTCCTGCACAAAGCCTTGGCATAGGATCGAAGATAGGGCCGTTACCTGGTTGGCTTGGTAGATGAGGATATTGCCTAGCTGTGTCACACCCCCTACTGCTCCGGCAAAGGTAACATTACCTAGACTTGTATTGACGGCAAGGGCGAAGAGTCCATTTAACGTACCACCGAAGAAAAGGTTGCCGGAGCCGAGGCCCGTATCTACAGTCACCGTATCGGTTAAGGTAGTGGGCCCGGAAAAGATCGCATCCGCACTATTGGTATAGATATTAGCTCCAAGGCTTACCGCTCCGAGCCCCGTCTGTAAAAAACCTGCAGCCAAGGTAAGGGAAGTGAAGGGAGCAAAAGAGAGCGTGCCCGTATGTGTTGTGGTGAGACCTCCGCCGCCCGTCGAAGAAATATCTGACGTGAAGGTAAAGTTCGTCCCGCTAAGAGAGATTCCTTCCACATCATGCGTGGTGATGAGGCCGTTGAAGGTAGAATTCGTCACCCCGCTCACTGCAAGGCCCCTTGCTGTGATCTCATTGGTGGTCAGTGTGGCTCCATTACTTACTGTGAGCAGCTGGAGCGGAGACAAGTCCCCCACAGCTCCATTGATTGCTATTGTTCCTACCCCGGGGACTATCCCACCGCTTAAGGTAAGGTCGTAGGCATTGTTCATATCACAGTCGATGGTGATAGAAGGAGAGGTGATGGTGAGATCTCTTTGCAGATACCCTTGGCCTGAAGCTCCGAGCTGCACAGAGGTGATCGTCGTGATATCATTGGATAGAGAAATCGTCGGCGCCTTCACTGACAGCGTAGATAGGGCGATACCCCCTCCGATGTTCCCTTCTAAGGTGGCGCTCGCCCCTGCCACCTCTATCGTCAACGCCCTGTTTTGCATGATGGCTGAATTAACAAAATCAGCGAGGAGAATGTTGCCACCGCTCCCTCTCATTGTAAGATCATTTTCCAAGACGATCGGCGTATTGTAAAGCTGACTTCCCCCCTTGGTATTGATAAGAGTGGTATTGATAATGGTACCGGCTGCATTGATAGTCAAACTCCTTAAAGGATCACTCCCCCCTATTATGTCATTGATGACCACCCCTCCCTGACAATTCAATACCAAATCGTGATTGCCGTTGATGGTGGCCGTAGCATCTAGTTGAATCGCATTAGCAGCTACGGAGGTGGAATGCAGCTCCGTATCATTGTTAAGTAAAATAGGCTGTCTGAACCGTATTTGGTTGCCGGAGACGATTTTTCCGCTCAGAGCAATCGATTGCCCTGACTGCGCATCGATATTATTGATGGCAAGGCTTGTTCCGGGATTTTGCCCTCCCACCCCTGATACGGAGGCGTCGATACGGATCCTTCCAGCACCGGCCTTTAAGATAAGGTCTTTCAAACCTATCAGCTTATTGTAGATCGTATTGGTCACCCCGGAAAGTAAGATATCTGCCCCAGCTGATGTACCGACGGCTGTCGTATCTAACACAATGTCAGACTTAGTTTCAAATACCCCTTTTAGTGCAATCTTATTGGATGTGGTGATGATGCTGCCCGAAATCTCGCCCGCATTCGAAGAGATGGTTACATCTCCACCGGCTAGGATGTTGCTCGCTTGCACATAGTTCCCTGCGGACACATCAACACCGGAGAGTGGTGTGACTCCTCCTACGAGCTGCTCAAATTGCAAGAAGCCCGCTGCGGAACACTGTGCAGACAGAGAAAAATTCCCGTCCACCGCCCCTTGAAAGTCTGCCCCTCCTTGCTGCGCCAATAGAGTTAAATCATCAACGAGCACCACATCATTATTTACTGTAAAAGTGCCATTGCCCAGTGTCACCTTGCCACCAATGGATGGCGTGGCAGCGGAAATGAGGATATTTCCTGTTTCTGAGGTGAGGTAGTTATCTAAGGTAAGTGTCGTTCCGGCTAGGGTGATATCTCCGGATACGACGTGAAGGTTTCCATTGATCGTGGAGGTGGCTGCATTCAGGCTGATCCCCCCGGTAGCATGAATGGGGCTTAGTGCCGGCACATTCACCGTCCCTGCCGTAACTTGAATAGTGCCTATCTCTGCTGTCGGAGCCACGAAATTCACCGTGCCGGCCCCTGTAACGGTGAGGTTTCCTACTCCTAAGAGGCCATTTATTGTAGTTGTTCCCGCACCGAAAGTGATTGTAGACACTTCTCCAAAAGTCGCCGGATTATTCAAGGTGACATTGCCCATACCGGAAGTAGTAATGTCTCCATTTATTAGGATTTGGCTAAAGCCCGTATAAGATAAAGAGTCATTAACAGCTAGAGTGACATCGCCGGCTTGTTCTACATAATTAGATGATACTGTAACGTTGCCTAAAGGCAGCCCCCCACCTCCCACATCATCTAGAAAATACGTAGAGCCGAGCAGTGCATCTATCGCAAGGCTGCGTGGAGAAAGAGCGCCATCTGATTGCACCGTACTTCTAAAAAACACGCCAGACGTCCCAAAATCAGTAATCGTCACATCATTGGCAAGGGTAACGGGCGACTCGAAAATCACCGTATTGCCACTCGCGTTGATATTATTGCCCACCGTGGTGCCACTGCCTTTTGTATTAAAAGAAGTTAAAGGAACGGCCCCTCCAACCACCCCATCTAACGTGATGACGCCCATGGTTCCCGCGTCAAGTCTACATTTAAAACCACCATCAATCGTGCTCGTGCTTCCGGAAAAAGAGATATTGGCTCCTGAAGGAGAAGTGCCGCCCGCCGTGGTGTCGAGGATCATATCCCCTTCCAAAATAGAGGGGCCTGTGACCGTAATAGCCCCCCCACCTGTGGCAAGGGCGCCGGCATATACGATAGCATCTCCCGCCGTAAGGGAAACACTGCCAAGTGGATTTGTTGCACCTGCGGTCCCTTGTAAATAGAGCTGCCCGGCAGTTCCTGCCGTCACGGTAAATGTCCTATTGCTCGTGGGAAGATCGCTATTGACGGTATTGGTACACATGATTGCAGACCCCGCGGGGGTTATCCCACCTCCCGTCGCATCCAACGTGACGTTATTTGTTAAGATCACAGGCCCTTGCAAGGTCAGCGCCGCTCCGTTGGTGCTAATGTTAGCCCCAAGAAAAATACTGCCGTTGTCTTGTACGCGCAAGATAAGCGCTGTATTGTTCAACAGACTCATGGTAATATTGTCTACGACGGTGATAGTCCCCCCTGAGCTCCCCAAAGCACATAGAGTCACAGTAGTTGGAGAAAGTGCAATGACTGCAGGATCCACCGTAAGGGAAGAGCTCGTATCGCTGCATAAGGCAGCACTTACAAGCGTGCCCATCCCTCCCGTCATCACGATGATCGTATCGGGATCGATGAGCCACTCACCGACAGATCCATCTCTACTTGACGTGTCCACCAACCCTTTCTTTATCCCTATTCCCCGCCTGGCGGAGGTCTCAACAAATCCACCTTTTCCTTCAGAAAAAGCTCTGGACCCGATGAACCCGTCAAAGACCGTATCTCCTGAAGACCATAATGTAATGGTTCCCGCGTCTCCATCACCCCAACTATCGGAGATAATCGTAGTGTTCTCATCAACATGGGTGAGGCCGGAGGTCATCTCCCCCATAAGTGAGGGGATGCCGCCGATGACGATCTCTCCCCCACTTTCTCCGGAGGCGTCGATCGCCGCTCCAAGTAAAGAAATGTCTCTAGCCATCAGTGTGATATCGCCCCCGCTTTCCGCTGAAGAGCTCGTGTCAATGGTCCCTGTGATTGTAATACTGCCGCTCGGAGAAGAGGTGAGAATATATTCCTCTCCCCTTTTCACTAAGGCTACCGCCTCTTGGATCCCTTCCGTATTGATCACCTCTCTGAGGATGAGATCACGCGTGTCGATATTGCCATCCATCTGCGCAGTGAGCACATCTTTCATGGCACTGCTTACCACATAGCCTAAGAGACCTTCACCTGAAAAATAGACCTCTACCTTCTCCCCGGAAAGTAAAGAGACGTCTCCCCCTTCTGAAATAATGCTTCCCGTATGCTCCATGTGTGGGGCGATGAGGATGGCTCCCTCCTCTGCTACGATGAGCCCTTCGCTGATAATCTCTGCCTCACCATTCCCGGAAAAGGAGTAGACCCCATTTCGATAATCTGCGTCTGCTATGTCTAACGTGGAGGCAACGATCGCTCCTACATCCACCTTGGAGTCAGGACCAAAATAGACTCCATTGGGATTCACTAAAAATACTCTTCCATTGCTTTGGAGCGCTCCAAAAATCTGTGAGGGATCTTCTCCTACCACTCTATTGAGCACGACAGCCTTGTGGCTTGGCTGGACAAACGTCACCCTTTCCTGCGCCCCTATGGAAAAAGAGCTGTATTCTAGAATAGACTTATCCGACGCATGAATCGTCATGGAATCTCTATCAGAAGAGATCTGCACCTCCCCTTCAGAAATGTGTATATCTTGCGGAAGGCTATGCAGCCATAGGGAACTAAACAGACAAGGAATAGTTCCGGCAATTATAATACCTTTAGAATAATGCATAACACCTCATTAACTAGGACTTCTTCCGCCCTAATTATGAAGTATGATAAATAAATTTATTTGTAAATGTTTTTATTTTAATTTATACAAAAAGAATCAGATAAAAAAGAAAAACCGCCTGAGCTTACTTAAGCTCAGGCGGTTTTTTTGGTTGTCTTCAAGATCCTAGCAGTCTAGTACCTAGAAGTGATGTTCGCATCAACAGTAGTAGCTCCTTTCACACTGAATAATCTCAGCGGTAACGATCCACCCACTACACCACCGACAGTCACTGCTCCCCCAGCTTCAACAGCGAGTACATGATACCCATCTATAGTAGCTGCAGGATTTGTGAAAGTAACAGCTCCCGCGGTCTTCATATAGCTATCTCCTATGAGAAGCACAGGATTGTTGTAGGTCTGAGCCCCGGTAGTGGTAATGCTCGCTCCTATTTGCAGTTGACTACCTGTAAGAGTAAGAGTACTGAGGTTTCTATACTGACCCACGTCACTTGCGAGCTTCACGATACTAGCACCTGCGCCGGCATTGATAGTAAGGCTTTCCCCGCCGGTTGCTGCGGCATCTACTATGCCATAGAAGGTGACATCACTCGTTCCCCCACTGGTATTTACGGTAACGTTTGCACCTAATGTCGTAGGACCGATGACCGTAACGCGTCCTGCGGCTGCAGCAGTGGAATCTGTAATGCTTGCATTCAGATTCACATGATCTACTGCCGTTATGGTAGTAGCTCCTCCAGTAACAGTCATTAGACCTCCAACAGTCACGTTATTACCCGTGTAGGCTACAGAACCTTGGCTTGTAAGAGCCGCGCTCTGTGTAATCGTCCCTACATCTACTTGCAGCGTATTTACAGGAGTAACACCACCGACAACGCCGGTAAATGTTGCAGAGGAGTTCCCTGTACCGGTGATGGTCAGCGCATTGTTGCCATTAACTGTACTAGCAAAGGAAACAGCCCCCGCTCCTACATCAATGTTACATGCACTGCTTAGTGTCGCTGCACCTGTGAATGTTGCCGTACCATTCTCCGTAGAAATCGTGCCTGCACTAGCATCATGCGTATACGCTCCGTCTACCGTGAGGTTGCCACCACCTGTGTTTATCGTGGCTGTGTTGGTATCAGCACCTGTAAAGTGGATATTACCGCCGCCTGTGGAAATACTATCTCCATCTGTTGTGGTAAGTCCTGTTGCTGTGTAGGTAGCATGGCCCCCCGCAGTGTTCAGATTTCCTGACATGTCAAGAGTACCCGTACTGTCAGGTAGGAAGTTCCCTCCGTTGGTGTTGACATTAGGTCCTATAGACAAGTTAGCTCCAACAAGTGTTACAGCTCCTCCTTTTGTATTTATGCTGTCATTGTTTAAAGTCAACGTTCCTGTCGAACTAACATCCATGTAGACATTTCCTAAAATGTCAATGTCTGCACCAGTATCAAGGGTAATGGTTCCCGTAGTTCCAGCGCCTACAAGTTCCGCGGTAAACCGTCCAAGGCCCGTAATAGGGGCATTGTTGAAGTTTATCGTACTTGACGCTGTGCTAGAGTCTACCACAGTAAGAACCCCTTCCCCTTGCACACCATTTAAGGTCATGCTGTTGCTCACGTTGCCGGCAGTAGTAATATTTACACTACCTACAACAGTTACAGGATCATTTATTGTGATACTGGCATTGTTACCACTTGCGGTTGTATTTCCTGTTGCAGTGATGTCTCCCGCAATGAGGATGCTGTTGGGAGCCGTATAGGAAAGAACCCCATTTGCTCCACTTGCTGCCATGCCGTCATCTTGTACAGCTACACTACTCATCTGGTTGATGTCCGTTGCTGCCACAGTTAGATTTTGTAGCGTGAATCCTCCTCCACCTACTGCACCGTTAAATAACACCTTACCTATGGGCGCATTACAGGTGAGCAGGGACTGACCTGCAGCACTAGCCTTCACCGTACTTAAGAAAGCAATGCCATCAAAGGAGTTATCTGTCAAAACCACAGTTCCGGTTACTAAATAAGGAGACACATAGATCTGTGATCCTCCATCTCCAGTAGTGACAGTGACGTTTGTAGCAACAATATTGCCGGCTGCTTGTGCTCGCAGGCTAAGCGGAGGTAAAGTATTACCTATATTACCATTGATGAGTATGTTTCCTACACTAGTGATCATATCGAGTGCATGGTTGCCATTAACTGTACCACCTAAGGTAATGGTATTTCCTGCGCTGAGATAACTATCTCCTGTCAGTAGCACAGCGTTGTTATAGGTTTGAGCACCGGTGGTAGTGACGCTCGCTCCCAAATCCAGCCGAGTACTGGTTGTAGTGAGAGTGGTTAAGGCTCTAAACTGACCTATATCGTCAGCGAAACTGACAATACCCGTTCCTGCAGCAACAGTAAACGCTCTTGCTGTAGCATCAGAGTCGACAGTCCCTAAAAATAAGGCATTATTATTGTTAGCACTTGTAGTGACAGTGACT
>JAHFTP010000161.1 GCA_023265495.1 Chlamydiota bacterium | reverse complement strand
CAAACAGCAAACTGCCTATATAGCCAAAGCATGGGATCATGAGGTGGAAAGACAGCTCATGCAGCTCTTTGCCGTACAGTCGAGCACCCATAGCCCAACAGATCTTCTCATGCGCTTTGAGCTCTTCCTAGAAGACTTTACCCAACGTTTTCCTGAGGTTATCTCAGAAGAGAGACTTGAGAACCTAAAGAAAATGCTGATAACCACACTACAAATGCCTCCGGAAAAAATGATGGGCATGGCCTCACAGCTATACAGCCTCGCCTTTGACTATGACGCTGACTTCCACTGGATCGATAAAATCACCGAAGCTACAAGCCTCCTCTCTCATCATAAGCTCGAGGAATATAGCAAACAATTTCTCTCAAGAAGCAATCCTAGACGCTTAGCTATCCTCATGCATGGAAAACTCGCCTCACAAAATGAGTTCTCTTACGAGTCCGTCGATAGGAAAGACCTCTATAACATAGGAACCTTTGTATCCTATAAATAGCTGGTAAAACATCATTTTCATCCAACCTCTTATTAAAGATATAATATTTTTTATATTATTATTCAAAATTAAATTTGAATTGACACTCAACTAATAAATAGATTATAATTACAACATTATATATAATTGTTAACACATATTAATAATATGACAACAACATCTATTACCTACTCTTCTGCCACGCATCCCTATGTAGAAGGGACGCTCCATCCATTCTTTTTTGATCTGCCCGAAGACCCCTCCACTCTTGATGCTGCCCTGCAAGGCCCTCAAGTGAAATTCTATCTGCCTAAGGTTGACGATCTATTAGAGGCTGTCAGAAGAAATCGCCCTATTTTACTCTCTTCCCTGCTACAGAGCCGACTCTTTGATCCTTACGCAAAAGGACGGGATGGAAAAACTCTTACCCTAGTCATTATCGAAAAGGGAGATGATAAGTGGACCTATATCGATCTACTGATGCAATGCGGGATCGATCTTTCCCTCCTAGGCGATGAAAGAGCCCTTCTGAAAGGAGCCTCTTCTAGGCAACGACAAACGTTAACAGCATATAAAACAAAAATAGCAGCGGCAAAAGAGCTAGAAACCTCTGTCCTAAAAACGCTGCAGCAGACAGACCGCATGAAAAAAATCTCTCCCTTCCAGGTACACTTGATTGGCAATCGCGTGTCAAAGGGACTTCCCTTTATCAATCTCGAACGACTACTCAACGAAGCACTATCAGACACCTGCAACTATGCAGCTGTCAATAAACTCCTAAGCTTAGGAGCCAATCCCAATCGATGCCCAAGGGCCTTTCATTACTTGTTCGTTCTAGGGCACCCCACATATCGCCACTTGGATAACCATCACAACTTTGAAGCACTAGCCGGAGAGCTACATCCAGGAAGAACTTTTCCTTCTCATGTATCTTGCCGGCACGTAGCCAACACCATCGACAGAATCACATCGGGGGAACATGACCTCCTATTCAGGCATTATCTTTGCGCTCTATTTGCTGAAGAGGACTTCGCGCTCACTCTAGATGACTTCCCCAAACCCAATGCTTCCATAGGAAAAGACTCTGCCGAATACCTATTCAATCTCGTATATGAAAACTATCAGATGGTCTCTCAAAAAAAGCCCCTTGTTTTTTCCATGATGGATCTACCCATTACTGCTACCCATCCAAAATGGGTGCAACTGTGCTCTGACCCCACCAACCCTTGCATCCTGCTTAGCGGTTGGAAAATGCACAGCGCCGTCTATGTACTGTTCAATAGCACTATGTACCGAGGTAATCGTTCTCCATCGAGCCGCTCTATAGCCCCCGGCATTTATCGAGGAACCTATAATCCAAAATTACTATCTCCTACACTCATAACCCGCATAGTGGACAACACGTCGCCGGCAACCTTTGAATCCTCCTTCCCTACAATAATGAAGTGCAAAGACCTTACTTTGCATTCCCCACACAAGGGCCAGAAAATCGGCAACTGCACCTGGGCAAGCAGCGTGGAACTGTCCCTGGAAATCCTATACCTGATCCAAGGGAAAACGCCAGATGAAGCCAAAGCGTTAATGAAAGAAAAACGGATAGAGACCCGAGCCTCACTGCTGCAAAAATACCTCACCATGGACAGATCTGCAGATCCTTATCTCCACTCCCCTGCTCTTTTAGGACTGATCTTGGGAAAATGTATCAGAAAAGGGCAAACAAACCCCCACTACCATGAGATGGCAACCTCCATTCTCCTCGGCCCTTTGAGTGTAGATATTTTTGAGACGCTCTCCCACTTGACGAGTAAATTAGGAACCCCTGATCAAGTAATAAAGCGTATGCACGGGTTCCTTCCGGCCCCCGTAAAGACACACAGCTTGTTTATAGAATGCGACCCCTTCTATACAGGGGAAGAAAAAAGATATAGAGAGAGCCTGGCATTGAATAGCCTCTCTCCAAGGAAACAATTATGGGGAGATGCGCAAGATCTAGCTTTCTGGATCTGCTGTGACAAGATTCCTCTCGACTATCGTTTAGCCCTGGCGCAAAAGCTTTTTACCCCTATTACTTCCTATATCCTCCTGCTATCTCCCCTTCGTACAAAACTCCCCTCTGTCATCAGGAAACAACTTCTTTCCCATGTTGCCTCCACAACCCCCGCCCCCCTTCTAGATTTAGCAAGAGATCCCTCCTCTGCCCCTTCTTTCCTCCAAGAATTGTGCAATGGCGCGGAGCTGCATAAAAAGGAGTGGCTCGAAGAGTTCGTTAAGCACTCTCTAGATATAGAAAATAAGCGACTCAGCGGCGTGCACTCCCTATCTACCGAGCAGCTTGCCATCTGGGACCTGTTCCTTAACCTCCTCCTCGCCTCCCCCGATAGTGCCTTTCTCTGCGTAAAACATAGCTGGGATTCCCCTCTCGTCTATGCCAAGCTTCGGACATTAGCTACCACCATGGAAAAAAGATTCCCTTTCGATGCCCTACCTAAAGATGTAGAACACTATTTCCCCTTCCTCCTCCATTTTTTCTCCCCTGCCTCCAGTTTTAGCTATGAAGATAAGACAACTCTCTTCCTGGAGCTATTTGAAAGCTCCCCTGCTATACGAGACTCCCTTTTGCTTACCTTGCTAGACAATAATATGCTACCCCATAGCGACACGCACAAAACCCTTGCTCTAGATTTATTTACTTCTCTAGCGGATCGCGATCTTGCATTCATCGAAGACTATTTGGCCAGACACCTGCGCTCCTATCTACTACCCGATCTGAGAAGGCAATCAGAGACACTGTGTCTCCTCATCAAAGTTGCGACAGAGGCAAGGCCTTCCTTCATTAGAAGGCACCTCCGTGCCTATAAGGATATAAAAAGCCTATGGCCCCCGGATGTGAAAGAGATTTTATCTCGAATATTGGGTGCGGAGCGCTTCCCTACCATGAGTAGGGATCAAATCCTTTTCTTTTGGATAGAAACTCCTTACAGCGGGACGCCGGAGGAAAAAGAGATCGTAGATGCCTTCTTCTGCTCCTACGGCTTTATGGCCAGGGCAAAAAGAGAGCAAGACTCTCCTGAACTACTTCCACTCAAAAGACGTAAATAAACTATCTTAGTTTGCAGATTTAATGGTAATAGACAAACGAATCGTATACAAGGCTATATACGCTGCCTTTTAATTTGCTCGGCTGATCTTCGTTAAGAAACATTTTTTCTTTTAAACAATCCAGCTATTGAAAGATTGCCTCTCTACATTAGATAAATTAAAACACGAACTTTTATATTTTATTTCTTTACTAATAATCCACAGTTTAATAATCTCTCTGTCAAAACAAGGAGACGTTATGGTTACTGTAGAAAGGCATATGGGCTCACTAAATTTTTCCACTCAACTATCTGATGTAAAAAATTTACTTGACAAAGCCCAAGCAGAAACTACTTTCTGGGGAAGCCGAGTGATCAAAGTGCAAGGCTTCACAGGTTCTGTCTACCTCGATGATGTGGCAAAGAAAATACTGGAAGCCGGCCGCACCCGATGCCGAGCAGATGACTTGACACCGGAAGAACGAGTGGCCGGCATCGAAATCGTAGGAAAACTACAGAATTTTTATCAAATGACAGATAAGCAAATACAAAACTCTTGCTTCCTCACTCGATTTTTTTGTTGGATACGAGAATTTACTTTCGATTCTTACGCACGTTTCCATATCGAAGACCCTTTGTATGA
>JAHFTP010000160.1 GCA_023265495.1 Chlamydiota bacterium | reverse complement strand
CTTGCTTTTATATGCCGCAGTCCCTTCTTTCCTCTGCAGAGCCTGCAATGCCTTTAGCTTCCATCGCCCCTTCTGTGGACATGTTTTTTGAAAAGGTCGAGGAAACGCTGATTATCGCGCAGGGAGCGCAAAGCACTGAAACGAGGATCTTACTAGAGAGTCCTAAATGGGAGTCCTCTCCCTTCTATGGAAGTGAAATTATCGTAGAAGAGTTTAGCAGCGCCCCCAAGATTTTTAACGTAAAAATCATCGCCTCACCGGAGGCTGCTAAGATCATAGAGCTAAATACCCCCTCTTTTATGCAACTTTTCGAAGAGAGGAAATTTCCCTTTAGGTTAAATAGAATAGATACAGGCCTGCATCCCTACAGATCTGAGCTAAGAAGAAAGGTAGACTTAAAGGATGGGGACTTGATGGACGAGCAAAGTGAGGAACGACAGCAATGACAAACCACCCGCTACCTTGGATAAAACACATAGAAAGCGCCTTGGCGGAAGCTACACATATCCCTCTATGGGAGGGGGCGCCTGCTTTCCCTTGGGAGGCATTTTCTTTAGCCCTTGCTAAAACTCTTGGTGTAGAGGAGATAAGCATTGCAAACCATAAGACCCATTGGATCTCAGAAAAAGATTTGCTCTCTTCCCTCGGAAAAAATCCTAAACAGAGTTCTATAGAGATCTCCCCTCTGGGCACGGTGCATTGGATCATGGCAGCAGAAGATATTGCGAAAATCACAAATGCGCTTCTCTCCCCCACCTCGCCTACAAAGGGGTTTTCTGACCCCGGATTCCAAGAAGGATTTTATCAGTTTCTTTTGCTCAAAGCTCTCTACAGCTTAGATAGCACAAAAGCATTTTCTGATTTGCAACCAAGGCTAATCGACTTAGCTGAGTTGCCAAAGGAAGAAACGCTAGCTGTCGATGTATCTATCTCCTTAAAAAATCAGACACTATGGGGAAGGCTAGTTTTTCCTCCCGCTTGGAGGGAAACTCTCAGAAAACACTACGGACAAAAGAAAGTAGATATCTTTGCCAAAGCAAAGATTTCTCCTATAGAGGTCATAGGGAAATTAGAAGCCGGCAGCTGCAGTTTGCCCCTATCTACTTGGGAAAAGGTGAAAGCCGGCGACTTCCTCATCTTGGACCGCTGCTCTTACGACCCCCATATGCAAAAGGGGACATTTACCCTCGTCTTAGAAAATACGCCCCTATTTACCGTTAAGGCAAAGAAAGGGGAGCTGAAAATCTTAAATTACGCCTCTCATAATGAGGAAGGAACCGTTATGTCTGACGACTATCTCCCTGAAGAAGAACCTATGGAAGAAAATCTTCCTGAGGAAAACTTAGAAGAAGAAGCTTTTTCTGAAGAGGAAGAAACCCCCTCTTGGGATACAAAACCCGCAGGGCCTCTAATCTCCCCCAGGGAGATCCCCATTAACTTAGTAGTGGAAGTCGACCGCATACGCATCAGCCTAGACAAGCTCCTCCAGCTAGAGCCGGGCAATGTGCTCGAACTGAGCATGAGACCCGAGCAGGGAGTCAATGTAACCGTCGGAGGGAAAAGGGTAGCTAGAGCCGAGATAGTGAAACTCGGAGAGACACTCGGCCTCAAAATACTAGAAATAGGCGAATAACTACCGTATGACGCAGGAGTTTTTCCACAAACAGCACACCCTCCCCAATTTGCTAAAGGAAGAAAAGACAATTCCCCTCCCCTCACAAATCGGCCCTTACAAAATAGAAACACTGCTAAGTAAGGGGAGTATGAGCCTCTTGTACCTAGGTATCCACCCCGAGACAAAACAGCTTTTAGCTGTGAAAATACTCTCTCCTCAGCACGTCCAAGATGCCAAAGCTGTGGAGAGATTTTTACAAGAAGCCCATATCATCAGCCTCACCAACCACCCCAACATCGTAAAGCTCTACGGAGAAGGAAAATGGGAAGAGGGCCTTTATATTGCTATGGAATGGATCAAGGGAATTTCGCTCAGACAATTCATCATGCAGCAATCTCTTTCCTTGAAAAGGTCTTTAGAAATCCTCCTACAAGTAGCTTATGCCCTGCACCACCTCCACTCCCATGGTGTCATCCACAGAGACGTCAAGCCGGAAAACATCTTAATCACGGAAGACGGCGAAGTAAAGGTCATAGATTTTGGCATAGCACAACTCCATGGAGAATCTCATAATCCACCCCAAGAAAAGCAAGGGATCTTAGGCACCCCCAACTACATGAGCCCCGAGCAAAGGGAAGATGCTTCCCAAAGCTCCTTTTCTTCCGATATTTACTCGCTCGGCGTCATATCCTACGAACTCGTACTAGGAAAACTCAGCTACGGGGTGATTGACCTCTCCCTCCTTCCTAAAGGCCTGCGCAAAATCATTGCCAAAGCTCTTGCCGTTACAGCAAGTGAAAGATACCAAACCATACAGGAGCTGATCACAGACATCACACAATACCTCTCCTCTCAAGATTTTGATAGAGACAAGCCGAGCTCCGATCAGATGAAAGAATTGCTAGAAACCTTTCAAAAAGTGTCTCAATCCATGTCCCCCCTTTCTTTCCCTAAATGGGACAACCTGGAAATAGGTTTTGCTAAAACAAAGCCTGCCTGCCCCTTAGGCCTCTGCTACGACATCCACAAACTTGTAAATAACACCTATTTGCTGTGGATCGCAGAGGCCTCAAGCCAGGGGCTAGAGGCCTCTGTCCATATAGCCACCCTACGTGGGATGATCCGCAGTATCCTACATACCGCACTACCCGGCACAAAAAAGGAGTTCCACCTCCCTGCATTTATGCAATCTCTGCAAGAGCTCGTCCAAATGGACCCGATAAGAGAGCAGTTTGCCATGTGCTGTCTTCTCCTCGACCCACTCAAAGAGCAGATGTCCTTCATCAGCGCAGGCCTCTGCCATGTCATCCATCTATCCCCTGAGAGCAAGGCAAGAAAACTTATCTCCTCCAATCCACTCCTTGGAGAGGAGATGTCCCTGGAGTTCATGGAAGTAGAGGACAACTGGAACATAGGAGACATCCTAGTGCTCCACAACCTCTACTCTTCCCATAACGAAACGCCCATGCAAAGAGAGCAGATAGACTCCTCTCTGATGGATGGGATAGAAGAAGAGGCCTTCCTCTCAGCGCAACCTCAAGCAGAAGCGCTATGTAGGCGCTGCCAGACGCTCCCTTCTATCTTACAGGCAAAACAGGCAAAAGGGATGCTTTGCTTACAGAGGATTTCTTAGTTTCCCTTTTGCACTCACAGAATTAGACTGCAAATAACTAAACATAAATAAATTAAATCATAAAGCTAAATTATAGGCAGGAACATGCAAGTTTATAGAACAGAAGAGACTTAACTATCTTGCCTAAAACACTGGAATCCAATTATTTTTGACAACAAAAAATTACTAAAGTTAAATATGTTTATATATAAATTAAAATAAATTGTTTTATTAATTGACCAATATCAAGCATTAATTATATAATTAATTCTATAAATAAACAAACCTACCAAAAAAAAGGAGTAAATAAAAACATGTCAGCAAATATACAGCACATTCCAAGCCATACGAAAGCCACATATGAGAAATATCTCGAAATAAAAAGACCCTCTCTAGGTACTCTAGATAATTTAAGAGAGGTTACTCATGATTTAGATAAAAAGATCCAAAAATGTTCTAATCACATCGAGCGTTTTACTCCACCTGCAAAAACAGGAGGAAAAACTTCTCGACATAGAGCCATTTCTATGGCAGATCAGTGTGCTATTGCAAAAGAAAGAAAAGTTGTTTTAATAGCTATCCGAGATCGATTAATAGATGCATTTGCCTCCACCACTCCGCTTAGAATATTGCCCCGAGAAATACAAAACTGTATCCATAAAAAGATATGGGAACGCAACGGCTGTCCGGATGTAATGGACTATGGCAGAGTTCATGCTTATGATAATCCTGTCATGCTTGCGAAAATAAAGCGTGATGTTATTCATTCATTCCTTTCATAAAGTTCCTCCAAATTCTTAAAGCCCCCCTATACCTGAGTATAGGGGGGGCTTTAAGCCTGAATCAGCTACTTATTTTTCTCCTCTCTGAGTTTATGCAATCTCTGCAAGAGCTCGTCCAAATGGACCCGATAAGAGAGCAGTTTGCCATGTGCTGTCTTCTCCTCGACCCACTCAAAGAGCAGATGTCCTTCATCAGCGCAGGCCTCTGC
>JAHFTP010000020.1 GCA_023265495.1 Chlamydiota bacterium | reverse complement strand
ATGCTACAAAAGAAAATCCAAGAAAGCTGCTATCATCTGCAAGAAAAAGATCCATTTCTCATCGTCGAAGGAACGGGACATGTCGGTGTAGGATCCATTATTGACCTCAATAATGCAAAGGTAGCTTCCTTACTAGATCTCCCCGTTATTCTCATCGCCTCAGGAGGCCTTGGATCTGCGTTTGATCAGCTCGCCCTAAATAAAACGCTCTGCGACCATCATGGCGTCAAAATAGCAGGAGTCATCCTCAACCGCGTCGTTAAAGAAAAACAGGGCATGATCCAAGAGTACATGCAAAAAGCACTAGGCAAATGGAGCCTGCCTTTACTTGGCTGCATCCCCTATGATGCCATACTGAGCAATCCCTCCATGCAAGATTTCGAGCTCTTGTTCCATAGTTCTCTTCTTACAGGAGAATCCCATAGGATGCGCCACTTTAGTCATATACGGCTGGTTGCCACCTCTGTCGACGTCTACCGCGAGATGATTTTGCACCGTCAGCTCATCATCACCCCGGCTAATAGAGAGGACATTATCCTAGCCACCTTGACAAAATATTGGGATGTGAAGATTGCATCGCCAAAAGAAGACTTAGGCGCCGGCATGATACTGACCGGTGAGCATCCACCTCGACATTTTATTATCGAGCAGCTTAAAAAAGCGGGGATTCCTATGTTCTACACCCCTGTCCACAGCCATACCGCCATGCAAAAGATCTCCTCATTCACCGCTAAGATCCAAAAGGAAGATAAGGAAAAAATTAGGGAAGCCATCGATGTCGTGGAAAAATACATCGACTTCACCCTCCTTTTCTCACGCCTTGACTCCATGCAATAAGCTGATTGCCTAAATTCTCAGCAGAAAGGTCTTTTATGCAGCTCCCTGTGGAACAGCTTCTAAGAACAGGACAGCGCTTAACAAATTGCTTACCATAAGGGCAAACTCCCTGCACGCTATAATGTCTTTCGCTTAGAGGTTTATAAATCAAAGAAGAAGAAGAGCCAAATACGCTAAAGCTTGGCGTGGTCGTAGTCCCACAAAGGTGTAGCGCGGCCGAGTCCACGGTAAAGACGCCGTCCATCTCATATATTACTGCTTGCAAGAGAGGAAGTGTCATCTCCTCTAAGACGGTGCTACACCGAGAAAAAAAGGATTGCAGCCTTTCTGCTTGCTCCTTTTCTTTGCTACTTCCAAAAACAAAGAAAAGATGACTTTTTCTGTGCTGACTCAAAGCAGTAAGACAAGCAAGCAGTGTCTCTTCACTTAACTGCTTATTTTTCCAGTTAGAGCCAAAAGCCACCATAAGGCGAAAAGACCCGTCAAAGGGAAAAGTAGAGAGAATCGTTTTCTTCTTGTCTGTTTCTTCTTTATTAAGAAGCAACCGAAGCGGCTCGCTCGCAAATGAGAAGCTATTCCTAAAATAGCACCGCGCTAGCGATACGTATTGCTCTCTGCAAGAGATAGACCTCTCCACATCAAAGCGCATCGTCGTAAATAAAACATTACACTTCTCTGGCACACTATTCCAAGAAAAGCCTACCTTGTCTTTAGCCCTAGCAAAAAACAACAAAACACCAGACTTCGTATTGCCTTGCAAATCAAAAACAACATCATATTTTTTTTCTCTGAGACGAAGCAAAAAAGCTTTTATCTCCTTCCATGTATGCAAGGAAAAGAGCTGCTTTTTCCATCTCTTTGTATCGACGGAAAGGACTTCATAGATGTGGGGATGAGCACCTACCAACCCAGAAGAGGCTTTTTCTACCACCCAAGAAATTTTAGCCTCGGGAAAACACCGGTGTAAATAATCAACCACAGGAAATGATTGGATCACATCCCCTATGGCCGATGTCTTAATTATGAGTATAGATTCCATAACAGTTAAACTTTTGCTAGAAAAAAAGATACCTTAGCTGTAATAAAAAGGGTAGGATCAAATAAATACTTTACAAGTTTATCCGAGGTTCTATGGCATTTGCACTATGTAAAACAAAACATCCTAGAGAAATGTATCTACTCGCTCTCACAGAGATGTGTCAAAGATTTGCTTTTTGGGGCATCGGCAATCTGCTGGTTCTCTATCTAGTCCAGGCGCACAGTCTCTCCGATAGCCACGCAGACCAGATATTTGGTATTTTTACCGGCGCTGCTTTTATCCTACCCCTTCTCGGTGGCTACATAGCCGACAGGCTGGGGTATAGACTCCCTGTGATCTGGGGATGTATTTCCACAGCCATTGGCTGCTTTTTGATTGCAACAGGAGTGTTACCTCTTGTGTACTTAGCTCTTGTTTTCACAGCTATCGGAGGCGCTATATTCACCCCTAGCGTCTATGCGATCTTAGGAAGGGTCTACCACAACAAACACGCCCTAAGAGATGGGGGTTTCTCTATCTATTATGCTGCAGTCAACATAGGCGTATTTGCAGCTATGATCTTACTAGGTGCTATGGGCCAAAATAAGCATTGGAACCTAGCGTTTCTTCTCGCCGGCTGCGTACAAATACTCGGACTTGCCCCTTTCCGTTCCATTATGCGCAAAGTCGATCTCGACAATAGCGCTAAAAAAGAAAGATCACAAAAGTCTATACAGTTTCCGGCAAAGTTACATAAACACGAAAAAAATAGGATTTTTGTGATCCTCACTTTAGCGTTCTTTTCGATCTTCTTTTGGTTTGCCTATAACCAGGGAGGGTCCTCTATGAACCTGGTAGCTCTGCGCTTTGTCGACAGACAAATAGGAAACTTTGAAATCCCCCCTTCCTGGTTCCTCTCTATGGAAAGCTTGTACCTTATTCTCCTCGCTTATCCTTTGGCCATGGGCTATTCTTACTTAGTTTCAAAGAAAAAAGACCCGACGCCCCCTATGAAATGCGCCCTAAGTCTGTTTGCCATGGGGCTCTGTTTTCTCATCATGACATTCGCCACAAGAAAAATCCCGCAAGGAGCACTCACCGGACTCGTGGGCCCCTCTTACCTCGTGGTAGCCTACGGCGTTATGGCACTAGGCGAGATGCTCATTTGTCCTATAGGCCTCTCCCTTATTACCCACCTATCTCCCCATAGGTATACCGCTTTCTTAGTGGGCGTATGGTACGTATGCATAGGAGTCGCCTTTTACCTAGGCGGAACCTTTGCTTCTTTCATGAATGAGTTCAAGCTCAGTGAGTTCTTCAATGTCTTTGTTGTCATTGCCTTCCTCTCCGCTATCGTGCTCCTTCTCTTAGTGAAAAAACTAGAGAAAATGAGGCACGCAAACACACTTTGAGAAAACCGGCTATCTGCATAAAATCTGCCTGGATGGGAGCTACAACTCCCACCCCAGCACATATACACGTTAAGTCGTTTATTTCAAGTATGATGTGCATATAAACAAACAAAACAACCTATTAAAACAGTCATATCCATAACTAAACATCCTTGTAAAATATTACAATATAGCATAAAACACCCTTGTAAAATATACAAAACTATGCCATACTCTATTTTAGAAGGTCTAGAGGAAGGATTATGCAACGAGATATAGAAAAAGATTTGCACAGATGGAAACAGCTTAGAGATCCCATGCCGCTTCTTATACGCGGCGCCCGGCAAGTGGGGAAAAGTCATGTTATAGAAAAGTTCGGCAAAGAAAATTTTGATCATTTTGTTCTCGTTAACTTAGAGCAACATCCTGAATACATACGATGTTTTGACACTTTAGAACCTCAGAAAATCATCAACTCCATAGAACTGGTCACAGGCTCATCTATTCATATTGGGAAAACGCTTTTATTCATCGATGAAATCCAGGAATCCCCGCGAGCTATTTTAGCTTTGCGCTATTTTAAGGAACAAATGCCCAAACTTCATGTTATTGGAGCCGGCTCCCTTCTTGAATTTGTGATAAACGATGAAAACTTTCGCATGCCTGTCGGCAGAATCGAATTCAAATACGTAAGGCCACTCTCTTTTGGAGAATATCTCGATGCATCGGGAAATCACAAGCTAAGAGAATACATGAAAACGATCCACATCCACGACACTATTGAAGATGTTGTTCATAGCCGCCTACTTACTCTACTAAGAGAATATTGCTCACTTGGAGGTATGCCTGCCGTTATTGCAGAATATCTGCAAACAAAAAATCTTCAGCGATGCGGGGAATTGCAAACAGCTGTTCTTTCCACCTACCGCAACGACTTTGGCAAATACGCAAAACACACACAACATGCGCTTTTACAAACCATTTTCACCAAAGCACCAGCCCTTGTCTCAGAGTGGCTAAAATACACAAAACTCGATCCTGATACACCCGCTAAAGCAGTAAAAGGAGCCCTGCTAAAACTTTGTGACGCAGGACTTATCATTTTAGTCCACGCCACATCAGGCTCAGGAATCCCTTTTACTACAGACATGAACGAAAAGAAAAGTAAAATGCTTTTCTTAGATATTGGCCTTGTAAAAAAAGCCTGCCATTTAGATCTTGATCTCTTATTCAAAAAGGATCTTCTTCTTATTAATAACGGAGCACTAGCAGAACAACTCGTAGGACAAGAGCTGCTCTCTTATATGGGGAAAGAAGAAAAAAACAACCTCTTCTTTTGGGCCCGTGAGCAAAAGAGCAGCAGCGCTGAGATAGACTATCTTATTGCTGTGGATTCCCATATCATTCCACTTGAAGTAAAATCAAGATCAACGGGATCTCTCCGCTCATTAAAGATATTTCTCGAGGAAAAAAAACTCCCCTTGGGCGTTCGCATATCGGAAGTTCCTTTTTCTTTTGAAAAATCTTTACTGACGATTCCCTTATATCTCATAGAGCAACTTCCGAGATTAGTACAAGAAGCCTACACGCTCTTGTAGAATTAGCCTTTTTCTTCTTTTTGGGAAAAGACCAGAGAAAATAAGGCACGCAAACACACGTTAAAAAAACCGGCTATCTGCATAAAATCTGCAGGGATGGGAGCCACAACTCTCATCTCTTGCTGGGTTTTAGGATGGGTAAAAACAACACCATAGGCGTGGAGAAGATGCCGTCCGGGTTCTATAGGACAAGGAGACTTACTTCCATACTGATGATCTCCTAATACGGGATGCCCCAGCTCTTTCATATGGACTCTAATTTGATGCGTCCTTCCTGTAACGGGCTCGCAGAGGGTCAGACTAGCGCCTTTACCTGTAGAGAGCCTTTTCCAGTAGGTGAGAGCTCTGTGCCCCGTATTTCCAGAGCCGTAGATCGTCTGGCCATGATACTCTTTCTTTTTTTCTAAGAGGGAGTCTATGACTCCCTCTTTAGCCCGAGGGGAGCCCTCTACCAAAGCAAGGTAATATTTGTGCACCTTTCTTTGAGAAAAAAGCTTTTTCATTTCTTCTTGCATAAACGCTGTTTTCGCTAGGACAATCACCCCAGTCGTATCTTTATCTAAGCGATGGACGAGCTCTAAGAAATCCTTCTCCCTATGGAGCATCTTGCGGAAGAGAACACTGTCGCTGACAAGCCCGCAAGGCTTATTGCAAATGAGCAAATCCTCATCCTCAAATAAAGGAATAATCGCCACTTCCTGTTTTTCAGCAAAGAACTTTGCAGTAAACTGCACCACATCCCCCCTTGCTAAAACAAAAGAGGAAAAAGTCTCTACCCTGCCATTAACCTTGCAACACTTGGCATCGATGGCTTTCTTCATTTTTTTCACGGATGGGGCATCTGTGCAGTGTACTTTAAGAAAGGAAAGGAGCGTCATTTGATGCTCCTTTTCTGTCACGATGAAACGAACTATTTTTCCCCTGTCCACAAAAAACTCTTTTACGTTTTCAGACGGGAAAAGAACTCAAGCAGAAGCCTTACCCCTACACCGGTCGCATAGGTGGGATGATAAGGTTTTGTCTCAGAAAGATAAGCCGTGCCGGCTATATCCAAATGTGCCCAGGGGGTATCACGTTCAATGAACTGCCCTAAAAACATCGCCCCCGTACAAGAGGAGGCTTTTCTCCCCGCCGAATTTTTCATGTCTGCTATAGGGGATTTTAACGCTTCCTTATGCTCCGGATATAGGGGCATGCGCCACACCCTTTCAAAACAGCGATCTCCCGCTTCAACGAGCGCTGTGGCTAGCTTATCATTATTGGAAAAAAGACCCGTCGCCTCCTCTCCAAGAGCAATGACGATCCCTCCAGTTAACGTCGCTAAATCAATGATACGGCTTGGCTGATGCTTCCTCTGGACGTAGGTGAGCGCATCTGCCAGCACGAGCCGTCCCTCTGCATCTGTATTAGTGATCTCTACTGTCTTGCCGGAGGCGCTCTTGTACACATCACCGGGTTTATAGCTATTGGCACTGATTGCATTCTCTGCGGAGGCAATAACCCCTAGTATATTCTTTCTTATGCCAAGACGCGCTGCCGCTTGCACAAGGCCCAGCACAGCCCCCGCCCCTGCCATATCACACTTCATCGTTTCTATACTACCTGTAGGCTTGAGGTTAAGCCCTCCCGTATCAAAGGTCACGCCTTTCCCCACAATCGCCGTACAATCTTTGGAGGAAGGATCTCCCCGATATTCCAGTACGATCACAGCAGGATCTACGCTCGCCCCTCGATTAACGGCAAGAATAAGCCCCATCTTTTCCTTTTCCAGCTCTTTCTTTCCTAGGACGGTCACCTTGACCTTAGCAAATTCCTTCTGCAAGTCTTTAGCGATGCCGGCTAGAGCATGTGGATGGATCTCATCTGCATTGGAGTTCACTAAGTCTCTAACGAAATTCACACTCTCTACAACAGAGTATGCCTCTTGGGCTGGAGGAAGTAGCTTTTTGCTGCATCCAACCAATTGTAGTTTTTTTACCTTGTAGGGAGCCTCTTTGACTAAAGCCTCACTTTTCAGCTTGTCAAAACAGTAACCTGCTAGGCCGACCCCTTCTATCAAGGCCTTGACTAAAGACGGCTCCTCCAAGGAAGAGCCTTCCGGAACTACCGCGCTGATCTCTGTCCAATGTTTCTTCTTACAAAGTGCCACAGCTGCAGCAAAACTGCGCCGGACTTGCTCTAAGCTACACTCTTCTTTGCTGCCAAGGCCAAGCAGAAGCCATCTTTTTTCTTTTCCACGAGAGCTATACAAAAGCAATGTTTCTTCCGCTTTTCCTTTAAAATCTCCTTGCCTCATTACAGGATCGCAGATCTCTGCAAACTCCTTGCCTTGAAATGAAAAACAAGGTTTTCCTCCCTTTTGCAAACAAGGGAGAATAAGGAGATCGAAACCTGCTCTAGAGGAAAGGCTTTCATTGATACTGATTTGCATGTTGTATGCTCCGTGGGGTTATAATATGGATCTACTCAGAATGGCATCTCTTCTTCAGCAAAAGCGGTATCTGCCTTTGCTTGTCCATGAGCTACTGGCTCACGACTAGAAGAGGGCGCCTCATTTTCGCTACGATCTGTATGAGAAGAAGAACTCTCCGGCTTGCCAAAAGGACTAAAGAGAAGATTGATCGCTGTGATACTCATAGAAACTTGAGGTTTGCCTTCCTTATCTGTAAATATCTCCGGCTTGTTCAGTTCTCCTAAAACAATGATGGGACTGCCTTTCTTAAAGTAAGAAAGCATCTTGTCAAACTGTTCTCCCCATATAGTCACTTTCCACCAAATGGTTTCCTCTTTCCTGGCTCTTGCAGCTACTCTTAATGTTGTCACCTTCTGTCCGGAAGATGTGAAACGCACTTCAGGATCGGCTCCTAAGTGCCCGGCAATAGTAATCTGATTCATAATTCCTCCTTATAAATCTTTTAAAAAAACTTTTCATGGAATCTGATTATTTCGAAGTGCGAGATAAATCTACAAGGGAAATTTATTTCCAGAAATTTATTTCCCCTATTCAAATAGGCCAATGGCTGTTAAACCTGAAAAAAAAGATAGACTAAGGAAAACTCATGGCCCTTGTAACAGAAAAAAATCGCAAGTGGTGGATCCTAGCATCTATGACTTGCAGCATCTGCATGACTTATATAGATGTCTCTGTTCTTCCTGTTGCCCTGCCCACAATGCAAAGACAATTGAACCTAACACAAGAAGGCCTGCAATGGATCATTAACGGCTATACCCTGGCATTAACTGTCTTTGTCCTGGCAGGCGGAAAAATTGCAGATATTTTTGGACATAAAAAAATCTTTTGTTTGGCCTTAGGTGTATTTTCTTTAGCCTCTCTTCTGTGTGCTTTAAGCCAGAGCGAAGCTTTTTTAGTAAGTAGTCGCATACTACAAGGCATTGGAGGAGCGATTCTCCTTCCCACAAGCAGTAGTATACTACTATCAGCCTTCCCGCCCGAACAGAGGGGAAAAGCCCTGGGCCTTTATGTGAGTTTCGGCTCCATTTTTCTCGCTTTAGGCCCCTTTATCGGAGGAAGCCTAACAGAGTATATGAGTTGGCATATGATCTTCTTAATCAATATTCCTATCGCAATAATTGGCCTGATTCTGACTCTGCTCTTTGTGAGGCCCACAGAAAGAAAAAAGGAACCTTTTGATATCGCAGGATTTTCCACCTTAGCTTTAGGGTTCACTTGCATCATCATAGGGGTCATGCAAGCCAATCTATGGGGATGGGATTCTTGGCGTATCCTTTTCCTTTTAAGCGCAGGACTCGTCTTACTTACCTTTCTATTCCTTAAAGAAAAAACAGCCGCTGCAGCGCTTATTAAGCTCTCCCTTTTTAAAAATAAAACTTTTCTTAGCACAAATATCTGCATGGCATTAAACCAATTCCAACTAGTCATCACCATATTTTGGGCTATTTACTTCCAAGATGGGCTGGGCTATTCCCCCGCACTGGCTGGATCCATTGCTTTTTTAGCTAATGCTCCAGTGCTATTTTCTGCTCCGATTGCTGGATTGCTTGTTGATAGGTATGGCCCTAAACTCCCGGTGACAATAGGATTTACCCTGATCTTCTTTTCCCTTTTTTGGTTTATTTGCTTCCCCTTGCCGAGCTTCACGTTGCTTCTACCCGTTCTTATCCCCTTTGGATTTGGCGTTCCCTTAGTTTTTACCCCCTGCTTTGCCTCGGCCATCAACCAAGTAGCCGATAATGAAAGGGGCTATGCATCAGGACTCATTACTACACTCAGACAGTTTAGCTCAACGCTTGGCATGGCCGTCTTCGGATCTGTGTTTGTAAGACTACAAATGCAATCTTTTTCTTCTCTACTGCAAAGCAATGCACAAACAGCAAGCATTGATCCTCATGCACTAGGCGGCCTATTATCCAAAACGCCCGCTCCTTTGGCCTTTTTACAAAAACTACCCCCTTTGATAGCAGAAAAAGTAGAAGCGTACTTCACCACTTCTTATTTATACTCCTTTTCGCGTTTAAATGTTCTTGCCCTATGTATGACAACCCTAGGCATTATCCTAGCTTTCTTTCTTCTGCAGAAAAAAAACAAATCTCTTTCTGAGTAATTTCCACAAAATAATTTAGACAAAAAACTCCTATTTCTTGTACAAGGATAGAATCCTATAAGAGTGGCTAACATGCACAAAGAGAGCAAAAAAATAGAGACGGCTGAAGCTCCCAAAGCTATTGGTCCTTATTCTCAGGCCATACTGGCTGGAGATTTCCTTTTTGTTTCGGGACAGATCCCCATAGATCCGGCAACGGGACAGGTCGTAGAGAGAACGATAGCAGCCCAAACAAACCAAGTGCTCAATAACATTGCCTCTATTCTTAAAGAAGCCGGCCGTACTTTTGCTCATGTTGTAAAAACAGAAGTCTATTTAAAAGACTTGAATCATTTTAAAGAGATGAACGAAATCTATGCTAATTGGTTCACTGCTCCGATTAAGCCCGCAAGACAGGCCATGCAAGTAGGCATGCTTCCCCTTGATGTACTTGTAGAGATTTCCTGTATTGTCTATATGGGCTAAAGCCTTTGTTTTCTTATCATAATAACGCAATCGAAACCTAAGTAATTCAACTTGCTTTCTTGTTAATATTTCTTGCAAGCATCAATTTATTTTTCAAAAAAATCATAACTAAAAACATCTAATTAAAACCTCATTCAGACAACATTTTAAAGGCCTTTTTCACGGAATTCAAAACCAACTAAAAACTAATACAAAAACAATAAATGAACAAATTAATAGACAAAAATAATTCAGTTGAGTTAGACAAAGAATTACACGCTAAAAAAAATTAAAAACTCGGCAACACCAAATTTAGCAATCAAAGTATGATAAGAAACAAAAACTACACTTCAATTAAAGACAGTTATTCATCTAGTTCATCACCTTATGATCTTACACATCTGCACACATTAAGAAGCATAAGAAAAAAGAACAAATTGATCGAAATTGAAGAATATCGCTCCGTTGTAGATGAAGCACCCGAATTTCATGATCCCTATTCTGATTTAAGCCTTTTTCTTTCCGATAGTATCAAAAAAGAGATGATGAAAATCAGTCCTGATACCAAATGGTCTCATAAAATTGAAGAGCTTCTTCTAAAAAAAATTTCTTTAGAGTTCCAAAAAAAATTTCCCAAATACCGATTAAGTTCCCATGCAATAAAAAAGACATGGGATAAAATTAATTTCTATTCTCAGCAAATTCAGACAAAAAAAGAATCCATTAATCAAGATGGGAAAATTAATATCCATTTCTTTATCAAAGAAAACCTAAAGCAATACGACCAAACACATAATTCCTATTATCCCCACCACTTCTCCTACCAGCTTGCCACCAAACTTGCTGAGTGCATTGCTACGGTTGACGGGACAAGACCTAAATTGGATGAACTTACACAGACCATATGGTCCATGCAAAGACATCTACTTACCGACTACCCTTCTTCTTTGTATAAAAGCCCTTATGAAAAACAAGATCAAATAGATAATCTAATTATAAAAACACAATTAGAAATTCTAGCAAAAGAGCTGCAAATAGGGCAAGGCGAGCTTGAATATAAGATCAAAGAATCCTTGCAGTCCCTTCACGACCTACCCAGTTTCTCCTCACTCGACACCGTCACATGCAATGTTTCGGCTATGCTTGCGGAAAAGCTCTATCCCAGCTCCCCTTTTCACCTCCAATTTGTCGCGGAACAAAAATCGGCCATCTGCAATTTTATGAGAAGACATACAAGCCTTTGCAAGTCAGCATCCGCTGCACCGCAGCTTACCGACGTAGTCAGAAGAGTCCTTGCCCTTTACTCGCTAGCCAGTCAGCTTCCCAAGGACATCCCTACACATCAGCTCAAAGAAGCTATCCTAGCCACCTATCCTACACCAAAACCGGAAAAACCCCCTCTCCCTCAAGCCGTCTATGCATTCATATCTGCGGAACTTCTCCTTATGCGCAACGATCAGTTCTGCCATTCCATCGATTATGTAGCAAAAGCACTTTGTGCCTCCTATGAAGAGACAAAAAACCTTCCTTCTTTGCCGGGCAATGAAAAAGAGATCTTAGAGATTGTTCTTTGGAAAATCCTCGTCGAAACGGAGGGAGTCCTAGAAAAGCTTCCCTATAGAATAGGACAAAAGATCGAAGAAGAGATTGGTCTTATCCTCATTGATAATCCGCACCTCAGCTTTTCAGCCATAGTACAGGAAGTGGTGCAATTTTTTAGGAATACAAAAGAGCTAACAGAAACAAAAAAATGGAAAGAAATTGATCGAAGAGTACACTTGCACTCCCTCCAAAATGATTTACTCTGTCGTATTGTAAGCCTAGATGCCGATCTACCTCTAACGAAACTTCTACAAAAGAAATGGAAAGAAAAACAAGGAATCATACAAAGTCATTTTACTTTCATTGCAGAAGTAGCCCAAGACTATTTGAAAAGCTATCCTCACCTGTCTGTCTATGCCGTTCAGCTGCAATCTCGCATTTGGACTGTCTATAAATACTTATGGTATCAAGAATTCTCTAAGCAAGAATCTTCTTTCGAAAGGTTTATTCAGTGGCATACCCTCTTCTTTTCTCAAAATAATTATGACCCAGACACTTTATGCATGAAACTCGATGAGCTATGCACAAAGTGCACTCCCCTGCTTTCTCCTAAGGGAAAGCTCCCTAACCGCCGCTAGATCTCTCAAAAATAAATGCTTTGCAAGAAATGCCTTGGTTGCTACAACAATAAAGTGTATTTTTTACCAAAGGATTTTTATGAAAAAGGAAAACGAAAAAGCATCTCCCACAAGACCATCTGAGACTTCTCTGGCTACAGACGAAGAGATGAAAATGACTACTTGGCAACTAGCAGAAAAGCTCTCTCAAAATGCCTCTTTTGACATAGAAGCCGGACAAAAGCTTGTGATCCAAAACATCGACCTCAACGACTTTTTAACTGCTGCCGGCTCAACAGAGCCCGCCATACAGCTGCAAATGCTTCAACGAATGATGAATCGATTCTCTTTAGAGATCAATCTTGAAGGATCTATTAACCTGGGACAATTTAATCTGGCGGACAACTCTTGGACTATCCTTCCGGGAAATACGGGATCACTCCGCATTGTCTCCAAACCCCTAGCTCTGCGCAGATCGCTCTCCGAGCTCGTTGCTTTCCTCAACATGCTCCCCGTAGGACAAGCGCTCATGTTTAAACCACGTCAAGATCTACTGATAGATGGACTCTCCCCTGACTCCATGCTGGAATACTACCAATTCTGCCAAGACAATAAAGACCCTAAAGAACAAGAGAAAGGACAAGATGAGCTGTTTGCCAAGGCCTCTTCCACTCTGGCTCTGAAAGGCCTAAACTTAAGGATCTACGCCTTAAATGCTGTGCAGATCGATCGTGGCATCGATGTCAATGCAAAAGGGATCGTATTCAAAGCATTGGGAAATAGTGAACTTACAGCTCCTACTCTCGTAGCTGTACTACTTGCAAAAGGTGAAGCGTAAAACCACACAAGGCCCTATATGCGTGCATTATAGGGCCTTGCTCATAGCCTTCCTAAAAAATAAATATGCGCCAAGTACAATCAGAGGAATACTTAAATACTGTCCCATGGTCAAAGGGGAAGAGGAAGAGATATGCATGCTTTGTTCCGTTTTATAAAACTCTATAAGGAAACGAAATCCAAAGACAAGCAGTAAAAACAGTCCTGTCAGTTTTCCCTCAGGCAACCTTAAGAATCTCTTTCTCCAATAAGCCATAAGAAAAGCAAAAGTTATCAGATAGAAAAGCGCTTCATACAGCTGTACCGGATGCCGGGGCACCGGAAGACTGCCATCGGCCGGGTGGCCAAAAAGCACAGCCCATGGAAGAGCCGATGGCGTCCCTAAAATCTCTTGATTGAAAAAATTTCCGACACGTATCAAACAGGCGGCAAAAGCTGTTGGAATAACAACAAAATCGACAAGCTGCAAAAAAGAATACTTCTTTTGTCTTTTCGACAAAATGACGAGCGCTAGGATAATGCCGGCAGCGCCGCCATGACTGGCAAGTCCCCCCTCCCATATTTTTATGATGGAAAGAGGATCTGCTAAAACCTCTTGAAAGCCTTGGTAAAAAAGAACATCGCCTAGCCTCGCTCCTATCACTGCTCCAAGAATGACTGATAGAGAGATCTTTTCCGCAAGGGCTTTTGTTTGATTTGTACAGGTAGCCACGCAAGGAGAAAGAAGACTCTCTATTACAAGCTTTTCTTTCATCCTCTCTAACTCTTTCTCTGTCACTCTATGTTTGAAAAAGGAAAGGATTTTTGCCGTTTTTTTTGACACGCTACAGCTGGAAAAAAACTTTTCCCCTATAAGGACATTCACTGCTTTCAGAAGGGATTCTTTCTTATTTTCTCTATATTCCTGAGCAACATCTACGGACAGGCTAGCGAGCTGCTCTGCGATCTTTTCTTTGAGTGTTTCCCTCTCCTGCTCCGGATGTTTGCTCTGCAAAAACCTCCATAAGAGAGGACCGTCGAGATCTTCTAGCGAAAGATAGGGTTTGGAACAAAAAAATCTCTGCAGCAGATAAAGTAAAATGGAGTATCCTAGAAGGAACCCCAAGGCAAAAAGAACTCCATACCAAAGAATGGGTCTATGAAGCAAAGGCAAACAGAAGGGAAAAACGGAAGGGGACGGATCCCAAGTTAAATAGGCTAACATCTATGTACAAAATTAAGATTTTTACCGTAGGAAAAACGAAAGAACCCTGGCTCCATGAGGCTCTCTCCGAATACCATAAACGGCTTAAGACTACCATGGGCATCGAATGGATCCTAGCAAAAAATCAAGAACAACTGACAGATTTCCTGAGCAAAGAGTCTGTGGCGTGGATTAGCCTAGATCCCAAAGGCAGACTGCTAGACAGCCTAGACTTTTCTAAGTTATTGTTTCATACACTAGAAAAGCAGGGCTCCCATCTAAACTTTGTCATTGGAGATGCAGATGGCCTTGCAC
>JAHFTP010000019.1 GCA_023265495.1 Chlamydiota bacterium | reverse complement strand
CGTACATCAATCTTCTCTCTTCCTCTAACCCTGTGTCTGATACGCTCTTTTCATGGGGGATGATGTGATCTTCGACACCCACTAAAAAGCAGGCAGCAAATTCTAGCCCTTTTGCGCTATGGATAGTCATCAAATGGACTTTGTCCTCTTTATTTTCTTTTTCTCGAAAAGAATTTTTTTGGTTGTCTAAGCTGGTGGTGCCAACAAAATCTTGCAAGGAGATTTCCCTGTTTTCCTGGAGACCTTGGCTTTCATATTCTTTCAAGCTTTCTATACATTGGAGAACGTTATCCCATTTGAACTGGCGCATTTTTTCACTTTTCACCTCTTCTTTAATGGCATCTTTATAGCGCACCTCTTCCAATAAGGAGGCAAAGGTAGAAGATAGAGGGCCTTGAGTGAATTTCTGCTTGGCTTGTTTCATCAGAGTAAGAAAGGACTGGATTCCTTTGAGCGCTTTTTCTGAGAGAGGCTTTGGCAGGTCTAGTGCTTTAAGCGATGCTTTTTCCAGCACGTCCCATAAAGAGAGCTGGTGAGTGCGGTTATAGGTGGTTAACATATCTAGCGTCTGTTCCGAGATCCCTCTTCTTGGAACATTGATGATCCTGAGGAGAGCTTCTGTGTCAAGAGGATTAGCTATCACTTTCAAATAGGCTAGGATGTCTTTTATCTCCGCGCGCTCATAAAATTCTGTTCCCCCATAGACGGCATAGGGAATCCCCCTTTTCCACTTGCCCTCCTCTTCCCAAACAGCATTTATTAGGGCTGTTTCAAAATGACGAGACAAAATGTTGGAACGATAGAGTATGGCCATATCTTTCCATCGAAGGTTTTTATGCTTTCTCATCCAAATAAGTCTTTGGATGATCGATTGAGCCTCTTCCACTTCTGTGGGAGCATGAAATAGGGTAATAGGCTCTCCCCCTTGTATCGAGCTCCACAGCTCTTTTCTATGTCTTTCTTTGTTGTGAGAGATGACGCCATTTGCTGCTCGGAGAATGGTGGAGGTGGAGCGGTAGTTTTGTTCGAGTTTGATTTTGGTTTGGCAGGGAAAATGTAAGATGTTTTTCACCTCTGCTCCTCTCCACCCATAAATGGATTGGTCATCATCCCCGACAACACATAGGTTATTGCTTTTGCCGGAGAGGAGGTTCGCTAGCTCATATTGTATAGGGCTGGTATCTTGGTATTCGTCAATCATGATATAATGGTAGCGGTCCTGATAATGCGCTAGGATGGAGGGATGCTCAGTGAAGAGCTTGACCGTAAGGGAGAGAAGACTGTCAAAGTCCACAGCATTATAGGCTCTCATACAGGTTTCTAGCTTGCCTACGAGCTCTCTGCTAAATACGTCATGCCAGGTCTTTGACTCCCCCTCTTCTTCCTCTGCGGGGTTTGTTTTTAGGGTTGCAATCTTTTGCATAGTGGGTAGAAGGGAGGGAAGCTCTCCCTCATGCTCCAGGGAGTCTTTAATAATCTGCTGAAGAAGACGCCGTACATCACGTTCATCGTAGAGGCTAAATTGCTTTGTGTATCCGAGATGATGGATTTCCTTTCGAAGTACTTGCATGCAAAAACTGTGGAAGGTGCATAAAGTAGTTTGCCTAGCAACCTTTGCAGAGACAATGTTTCCTACGCGCTCTTTCATCTCTTGTGCTGCTTTATTTGTGAAGGTGAGGCCAAGGATATGGGTCGGAGATACCCCCATATTTTGGATGAGATGGGCCATCCGATAACTTAAAACACTTGTCTTCCCGCTGCCGGCCCCTGCCAAGATGAGAACCCTGCCCTTCGTCGCCTCCACAGCTTTTCTTTGCTCCGGGTTCAAATGGGAAAACATAGGTCCCTACCTAACAAAAATCTTTAAATATGCGGGTAAAATCTTCTAAGACGACTTGCTTGGTTAACTTTCCTTCTGTCAGTTTAGGGAAAACTACCATTTCTATGTTACTCGGTAATAGGGGAGAAAACTCTCTGAATGCCTCTCTAATTACCCGTTTAAAACGATTTCTTTCATGCGCCTTCCCAAATTTTTTTGATACAGTAACGCCTAGCTTGGGACGGGTGGCTAGACTGCGTATGTATTGCATAGACAAGACCTTGCCGTGAAGGCGAGAGCCTTGTCTCGAAACTTTTTGGAACTGTGCCCTAGAAAGGAGCCTTGCCGATTTAGGAAACTTAAAGCTTACGCTGAGAGTTTCTTGCGTCCTTGACGTCGTCTTCTGCTCACTACTTTGCGGCCGTGTGCCGTCTTCATTCTTTTGCGGAATCCACATGCTTTTTGACGCTTGATTTTGCTTGGTTGATAGGTGCGCTTCATTTTAATACCTTAAATTTTCAAAATTTTTGCTCTATCCTAACGGATGGGTGCTTATCGATCAAGAGTAAAATCTGCGCAATAGCACTTGAAAAGAAATCCAGGTAGGACTATAAGATTAACTAACTTTTTTCTATTCACTCTTAAGGAACCGATATGAAAGTTAAGGCTTCTATTAAAGCAGACCCTTCTAAAGGGGACAAAGTAGTACGTCGACGTGGACGCATTTATGTAGTCAACAAAATGGATCCAAACCGTAAGCAGAGACAAAAAGGTCCTGCGCGCAAAAAATAAAGGATATATTGGACATATGGCAAAATCATCTTCCGTAGCAAGGCAAAAGAAACGTGAGCGTTTAGTCAATCTAAAATGGGAAAAGCGCAAACAGCTGAAAGAAGTCGTAAAAGACTTAAACAAAAGTGATGAAGAGCGCCTTGGCGCTATGATCGCTCTCAACAAGCTTCCTAAAAACTCTTCTCCCGTTCGTCTCAGAAGCCGTTGCCAGTTTACTGGCCGCTCTAGAGGGGTATTAAAAAAGTTCAAATTATCTCGTCTTTGCTTCAGAGAGCTTGCCAATAGTGGGATGATCCCAGGCGTTGTAAAAGCTAGCTGGTAGTCGTACATCTAAGGGATCTCTTCTAGAAGAGGGGGTCCTATGTTTTTCTCGTATTTTCCTTTTGTAAGGGAAATAGCTCTTTAAATACTTTCCAGTTAGAAAGTTCTTCATTCCAGACGTAGGTGTCCTCTACTACTTTCCCTTCTTGCCAAGCTTTTTTAAGTGCGGCAAAGCTCATAGGGCCTAGTTGTCTACGCTCTCCGTCTAGATAATACCAATATTTCTCTAAAAATGTAGGGGCTATTAGAGATTCCAGTGTTGGCGTGGCAGACAATTTTTGCTCTTCGACGACTCGCCTTTTCTTAAGCAGAGATTGAGAAGACCATCTTTTGAAGGTGGGTAGCAAAACAAGAAAGAGCAGGCCAAGCAAACCAAAAGTAAGCCCTAGAAAAAACCAGATATAGGGATTTCTTTTTTGCGCCCTGGCGTAGTAGGCGCAGGCTGAGCCAAAAGATATCCATAAAAGCACAGTAAGAAAGTTTTGCATAATTCTAAAATCTCCAAGGAAAGGATTTGCGCAAAAACCTGTTTTCGCTAACATCTTTTATCACAGAAGAGAAATAAAAACGAGGGGCATGATGAACCAATCACTTAAAAGCATTGATACAAAAGAAGTAGAGCTGCCAGAGACCCTATTTGTCAGGGATATTGAAAATAAAGTTTTTCAATCCATTGCGGTACAATGCCTTTCTAAAATCGAGGGAATCGCCCTGCTAGAAGGGTCATTTTTTGATCACCTTCTAGGTAGGGAAGCTGCGGAGAGACTCACAGGCATTGACGTAGAGCAAGACCCCAAAACGAGGTCTGTTACCCTCAAAATAGAAATTAACGTTGTCTACGGAGTCAGTATTCCGGAGAAGGCGGAAGAGCTGCAAATGAAACTAGCAGAAGAAATTAGCAAGTATACAGGATTGCATGTAGCTTCTATACATACTGTTTTTAAAAATGTGGTTTCCCCTTCTGAAAAGATCTCTTTGGAGCATTCCTTAGATGAACTCATGAAACAGAAAGAAAGCTCCCTAGCAAACAGAGCTTAGAGGAACAGATATGAGAAGAGGACATCTATTATTTTCTGCGGTGCAGTTTCTGTTCACCCTGTTTTTTGCTGTGATGAGTTTTTGGTTTTTATGGCTTGCTTACTCCCCTTATGCGTGGATATCATTGCAGAACTACCTGGCAGGGCATCCCGCCCTTTTCTTCGTGCTGGGGTATGGATCTGCCATTTTTACCGTGGTGCTGCTCATCAGTTTTTATGCGATGAATAAGAAGGTGTACTATAAGGTGCAGATGAATGCACAAAATGCGCTTGTCAATAGCTCCATTTTTGAAGCGTATGTGGAGCAGTTTTGGAAAGAAGAATTTCCAGAGCTTATCTGCCAAAGTGAGGTTCTCATCCATGGAGATGAACGCGTGGAAATACTTACCTCTATAGGGAAAGGAGCGCACTTGCTCGAGGAAAAACAGCTTAAGCACGTAGAGGCTCATTTAGGGAGGCTCCTCTTTCATAAGATCGGTTATAGAGGAGACTTTACTCTGACCATTATTCCTATCTACTAAAACAAGGTCTTTAGCATTGTCTAGAGACCTTGCTGAGTACAAATTAGAAATCAAATCTTGCTTTTGCTGTGACCCCTTGCAGGATCAGATCTCCCTGTCTATTTTCTACGTAGTAGTCGAATTGGTTTTGATTGATCCATATCTGCTCTTCCCATCCTACCTGCAAGGCGATGTGGTAGCGGTCGTTATAGATCCAATCTTCCTTACGCAGCCCCGCAGCTAACTCTATAACAGGCTTTATGGTGTGGAAGAAATATTTTGTGTCATAGTAGAGGGTATCCGTCTCTGAAACTCGATCCTTGCGCGTGATGGAAAAATCTTCCCATAATGCGGTGATAGCGCCGTCTGCGTAGAAACTCCAGTTAGCTGCCAGGTGCCATGCCGTATTTACTCCCGATCTCAACCCCATCCCCCAGCATGCATTTTCCTGGTGGCTATTGATTTTTACGCCGGAGGCGAGGTCATAGCGTAGCTTGTAGTGTTGCTCTTGCCATGTTCCTTTAAGGCCGAAGAAAGGGCGAAGAGATAAGAATTTGCTCACATAAAAATTGCGTCCCATTTCCATGTCAAATACGTTGAAGTGTAAATCCCAATGCGCCTTGGCTTTGTCTAGTAAAACAAAGAGTGTATTGGTGTTGGATAAGGCCACAGTATTGGCTAGAGGATCGCTATTTTTTCTCGTGAAGGAGGCGTGGTTGTTATTGGATTGGTACCACGTGTAGTTCATATACATATCCCATTTGTCATGACCAAAACTAAATCCCATACCCGCTTTGAACCCTGAGTTATACGTGAAGCGGATCTGATGCTCTCTTCCCTTATGTGTGGGGGTGATAAGCACTCCTCCGGTAGAGTCGTTGATCATCGACGAGCCATTCACAGCATAGCTTAAATTATCCTCTCTGGCCGTCCAGTAAATGTAGTCTCCCGTGAAATATAGGCCCACTCCTCCGATGACTCTAGGCCCTGCGCTTGGAGTGATGTCTTGATATAAGCTGGGATGGTTGATCAGTTTTCCTTCCGGGATGGTGATGGTATTATCATCTGCTATGATAGAGGCGAGAGGCACTACGCTTAAAGCGATCCAGGGGTATTTGGACATAATAGAAAACTCCTTAGGTATAGGTGTTAAGCAAAGAAATGACTATATAGAATCATAAAAAAAAGGGAATAGCAAAATTGTGCTTAGGACGTTTTGGCGCGATAGGCAAAAAGAGCTTGCACATCTTTTTTTGAGATCCCTTCTATACCTAGCAGATCTTCTTCTGTTGCAGAGAGGATTTGCTTGAGACTGCCAAAAGCCTTAAGCAGTTTTTTTCTTTTGATCGGCCCGATGCCGGGGATCTCTTCTAAGGCCGTTTTAATCACCCGTTTTTTTCTGCTTTTTTGATGGAAGCGAAGCACCGTGTCATGGGTCTCATCGCGGATCTTTTGCAAAAGAAACAGCACGGCGGACTTTTCAGGGAAGGAAACGGGGTCTTTTTGCTGCAGGACAAACACTCTTTCCTGACGCATCCCTCGATCATGGCGTCCTTCTTCTTTTGCTAGAGCGATGATGTCCACACTAGCGATGTCGAGCTCCTCTAAGACGCAAGAGGCTGTACTCAGCTGCCCTTTGCCTCCGTCAATAAGAATGAGATCGGGAAGGTCTTCTTCCTCTTTCCCTCGGATAAGGCGTCTTGTGAGGACCTCTCTTAAGGCACCATAGTCATCTCCTTTGTCTAGAGATTTACAGTGGTAGTAGCGCGTCTGTTTATTTTCTCTTTTTCCCCCTACATAGGTGATGTAACAAGAGACGAGGTTACTTCCGGAGATATGGGAGGTGTCATAACATTCTATCCTTTGCGGGTATCTGTTCAGACAGAGTTTTTCTTGTAAGTCGAGCAATGTTTTCTCCGCCAGTTCTCTATGGTCTTTCTGCTGGATAAAAAGTGCTTTGGCATTATCTTGTGCAAGGGAGAGTAAAGCGCTTTTCTCTCCTTGCTTAGCAGAGGTGATCTTTACCTTTTTATGAAAGGAATCATCGAGAATTTCGGAGAGGATTTTTTCATCCTTGAGAGGGATGGGGAGGAGGATTTCTTCGGGAAGAAATCCTTGCTCCCTATAGTGCTGCAGAAGAAAGGAAGAAAAAATTTCCTCTTCTTCTTGCGGAGTAGAACTAAAGGAGAAGGGGACAGAGCCAATCAGCTTCCCTTGCCTAAACTGCAGCTTCACTAGGAGAATCTCTTCCCCTTCTTGATGCAGGGCAAAGACATCCCTATCTTTCCCGGAAGCCTTGCAGACGAGCTGCTCATCTTGTGTTACATGTTCAATTTGTCGGATGGTCCTCAGAAAGGCTGCAGCCTTTTCAAATTCTAGGTCGTTTGAAGCTTTGTTCATTTGTGCATAGAGGTCGTTTAGGATGTCTTTGTTCTGCCCTTGTAAAAATTTGATCGTGCTATCCACAAAGGCATTATACTCTATTTTTGTACACTTTCCCACACAGGGCGCGATACATCGTTTAATGGAGTAGAGGATGCAAGGCCTTGTCCTTCTTTTTAGCTCGTCATCAGAACACTGCCTTAATGGAAAAAGTTTTGTGAGGAGCTCATAGGTCTGCCTTGCAGCAAAACCACTTGTATAGGGTCCAAAGTAGAGGCCTTTTTCCTTTGGTGAGCCTTTATAGCGCACAAGCTTGAGCATGGGCCACTCGTGCTTTGTCGTTACGAGGATGCTTACATAGCTTTTGTCATCTTTCAAAATAATGTTATATTTAGGCCTGTGTTTTTTAATGAGAGTGTTCTCGAGAAGAAGAGCTTCTTTCTCAGTGCCTACTACGATTGTGTCAATGTGGCTAATCTCTGCAACGAGATGGGGAATCATAGGACGAGTGTCTCTGCCCGCCGCAAAGTACTGTTTGAGCCGGCTCTTGAGCTGCTTGGCCTTGCCTACGTAAAGCACCCCTCCCTGCCTATCTTTCATTAAGTAGACGCCAGGGCCAGACGGAAAATAATCGAGACGCTGAGGATCAAAAGACATAATTTTTTTTCGTTTGACTTTATTGTAGATGTACCGGAAAATTTTGCCAATGAGAATGCACGTCTTCAAAAAAACATTGTATTTCAGCTTTCCCATCAAATCACAAGAATAGGTAAAGGACACCATGAGTCAGCTAAGAGAACATTGGAGTTCGCGCATTGGTTTTATTATGGCAGCAGCAGGCTCCGCCATAGGCCTTGGCATACTCTGGAAGTTCCCTTACACGGTAGGACAAAATGGAGGCGGACTCTTTATCCTCGCTTACCTCGCCTGTGTGCTTTTTGTAGGGATCCCTCTCTTTATTGCAGAGATTGTGTTGGGAAGGCGCACCCAACTCTCTGCTGTTGGCGCCTTTACCGGTGAAAAGGTCTCCCCCAATTGGAAGGCTGTAGGATGGGTCGCTGTCCTCTCTTCTTTCCTCATCATGTCCTACTATAGCGTGATTGCGGGCTGGGGGATGAGCTATGTAGTTATGTCGCTTACCGGAGTATTTAAAGGGGTCTCAGCGGATAGGGTATCTGCCATTTTTGATGAGATGTCCTCTTCAGCTTTCATCACCATTTTTTGGCATGCTCTATTCACTCTTATTACGATGGGCATCGTTGTCTGCGGGGTAAGAAAGGGGATTGAATACTGGAGCAAGATCATGATGAAAATTCTGCTTGTTCTCTTGCTCGGACTCTTTTTCTATAGCCTTTCTTTAGAAGGATTTGGCAAAGCCTTTTATTTTGTCTTCTATCCTGATGTGGCTCACTTTCATCCGACCAGCCTGCTCGAGGCTTTGGGCCTTGCTTTCTTCACATTGAGCCTGGGACAGGGAATTATGATCACCTATGGCAGCTACATGAAGAAAAGTGAAGACATACCCAAAACAGGGCTGATCATAGGGTCTATGTTGATCGTCGTAGCCCTGTTGGCTGCGCTTAGCATCTTCCCCGTAGTATTTACTTTTGGCTTTCCCTCCTCTTGTGGGTCAGGCCTTGTTTTCAAGACCCTTCCTTATTTGTTTGAGCAGCTGCCAGCTTCTATTATTCTCTCAGCAGTCTTTTTTGCTTTATTTGTCTTTTGTGCTCTTACCTCAGCAGTGCCTTTAATTGAAGTAGTCGCAGCTAACCTCATCGACATGTATAAGTGGTCCAGAAGAAGGGCGACACTTGTTGTCGGTGCTTCTACCTTCATCGTAGGAATACCAAGCTGTCTTTCTAATACGCCCTATCTTGCCCATTGGAAAGATATTTATGGGTTCGATTTCCTCGGAACCATGGATCACCTCGTCTGCGTTTGGCTCCTTCCTATAGGGGGTTGGTTCACCGCCCTTTTTGTAGGTTGGTACACAGACAAAAACATCCTATGGAAAGAGTTTATTGAAGGGACGAAATGGCGATTTCTGTGGCAGGGATGGCTCTTTTTTATACGCTATCTCGTTCCCGTAGCCGTACTTCTTATCGTCTTGGAAAAAAGTGGGCTTTTCCCTTGTTTGTGATGCCTGAATTCTTCCCCTAGCGATGCTCTACCTTAAAGAAGTCGACTAAAAAATTCCAACAGGAGCAAGGGAAGTAAGAGATGAATATGAAAAAAAATAAACACATTGGGTCTAACTTTAATGACTTTCTTGAAGAAGAAGGCATGTTAGAGGAAATTGAAGAAGTTGTTGCAAAAAAAATCTTTGTTTTCCAAATGGAAAAAGAGATGAAAAAACAGGGTGTCGATAAGGCAAAACCTGCTGAGCGGATGGAAACAAGTCGCTCTGCTATTGATCGCATTTTGGATCCCGAATTTCCATCTACGCTTCGCACATTTGCGAAAGCGGCACGCGCTCTTGGCAGGCACTTAAAAATCAGTTAAGCCTAACATGATAGAATGCCATTTGGTTCCGATTACGTAGAGTGAACTGTAAAAATCGAAGCTGGTCATCGTTACGTTTTCCAGTCTGTCGATATCCTAGGTGAAAATTGCTCATATGATCCCCTAAGCGACCGTAAATCGATTGTCTGATTCAGACCGAGTTTAAGTGTTGTATGCATTTAGTTGCTCAGTATCTGCTTATGGCGATCTTTTAGGCTAAGTAGTACAAGCAAGCTGCAGAGGAAAGAAAAAGCAATATAGAAGGCCGGCATTTGGTAAATGCCGGTAAAATGTATGAGGGTGGCTACGAGGAGGGGAGCGGTGCCTCCGAAGATGGCCACAACAACATTATGAGATAGGGAGATGCCTGAGCATCGTAAGTACGTGGGAAAGAGACAGCTGAGAGAGGCCGGGTAGGGAGCTAAGAAAGTAGAGAGAAGCAAGGAAAGAATGATCTGCCCTGTAAGCGCCACCCCAAAATCCATGGATATAATCAGATCGTATAGGGGAACAGTCAGTAAAACGAAGCTCCATGAAGAGTACAAGAGGAGTTTGTATTTACCGATTCTGTTGGCCAGTTTCCCAAAGAAGGGGATCATCAGGAAGGCAATAATAAAAGTGAGCATACTGAGAATGAGGGAGTCTGTAAGGTTCCTTCCTAGAAATTTGTAGTGTAAGGTAGGCGTAAAAATCAAAATGAGATGGAACGCTATAGCTTCAGGGAACGCCAGGGCGCAGCAAATAAAATACTCTTTTGGATGTTCTCTTAATACATCGAGAGTAGGAGAGGATCTTAATTCATTTTTATGTTTGGCCTCTAAAAAGAGAGGGGACTCATGGATTTTTTTTCTGAGTATAAAGCCAATGATCCCTAAGATCCCTGCCATAAAAAAGGGGAGACGCCACATACTAGAGGTGTTCATTCCATACTCGATGGTGAAGAAAGAAAAGTCAAAGGATCCTAACATCATGCCAAAGAGTGCGCCGCAATAGATAAGGCTTGTTACATAGGTTCTATGGGTCTTAGGAGAAGATTCGTAGAGTAAGCTGACAGCCACCGGCAGCTCAGCGCCAAAGGAGAGGCCATTTAAGATGTTGATCAAGGTAAATAGGATTGTGGCAGTGATTCCTATCGTCGCATAGGGAGGAAGAAATCCTAAGCTCAACATCCCTATAACCACTATGCTGATAGAAAAAATGAGTGTAGCCCTCCGTCCCGCCCTATCTCCGAAGTAGGCAAAAAGAATCGCTCCAATCGGCCTAAAAAATGTGCCGAGGCCAAATATCATAAGCGGAAAAACAATCTTGCCAAAGGCAGACACCTCCCCAAAGAACGTAATAGCAAATATAGGGGCGATCAGCCCGGCGAGAGAATAGTCATACCATTCTAAACAGTTGCCAATAAGGGCCGCGAAAATGTTTTTGTACGAGATGGTGTCTTTTTGCATGAGTAAGAGGTTTTTTTCTTCCTTTTATTCGATAGGATGTATTCGAACCAATCTTTTTTTGAGATAGGCTATCTTTGGATTTGTACGACTTTAGGGCGTGGGCTTTTTTTCTCTTCTTTAGGTGGGCTATCCAAGGAGTTCTCTTGTTCTTGCATGGAAATCTTATCAGGGGGAGTTTTTTTATTTTGGCAGGAAGAACCGAAGATCAGAGCCCCCACGCAGAGAAGTATATAAGGAGTTATCATAGAACCTTCCCCTTCCACTCAGCAATTTTTCTCAGTGCTTCGATGGGGGTGAGGTGATGGGGATCTATCTGTTTTATCTCATCAATAACGGGTTGGTTGGGAGAGGGTTTTTCTTCAGGAAAAAGAGAGAGCTGCACAGCTCTTTGCGGCTTAGCAGAGGGGGATGGCTTTCTCGAAGACGAAGTCTCCAGCGAGTGCAAGATCTCCTCCGCCCTTTTGATAACGGGCAGGGGAAGTCCCGCAAGTCTTGCCACATGGATGCCGTAGCTTTTGTCAGTCCCCCCTCTTACAATTTTCCTTAGGAAAATGATGCCTTTGTCTGACTCATGCACGGCAATGTGATAATTCACAGCCCCCGGAAGGAGCTTTTCTAGTTCTGTCAATTCGCAGTAGTGTGTGGCGAAGAGGGTTTTTGCTGTTTTCCCTTTTGTGGTAAGAAGGTATTGCGCTACAGCCCATGCAATGGAGATCCCATCATAGGTGCTCGTCCCTCTTCCTATTTCATCTAGGATCACAAGAGACTTGGGTGTCACGTTGTGTAAGATGTTGGCTGTCTCTGTCATTTCTACCATGAAGGTCGACTGCCCTCTAGAGAGGTTGTCGCTAGCCCCTATGCGACTGAACACCTTATCTATGATGCCAATATGTGCTTTTTTTGCGGGGAGGAAGGAGCCCATCTGCGCTAGGATAGCTAGCAGAGCTACCTGTCTAATATAGGTGGACTTGCCAGCCATATTAGGTCCTGTGATGAGAAGAAGTCTTTGAGTTTCACTATCCATAAAGACATCATTGGGAATGAAAGACTCGCTGATGAGGCTCGACTCTATTACGGGATGTCTTCCTTCTTCTACGTGGAAAATGTCGCTCTCATCTATAATGGGCCTGGTAAAACGATGGGCTTTTGCAATGAGCGCAAGGCTTAAAATACAGTCTATCCTCGCAATGGAGCTAGCCATCTGCCTAATGGGCGCAGCCTTTGCAGCGATCGATCCCTTCAGATCAGAAAAAAGAGCTTGCTCTTTGGCAGCAATTTTTTCTTCTGCAGAGAGGATTTTATGTTCAAATTCTTTTAACTCATCCGTCACGAAGCGCTCTGCATTCACAAGCGTCTGTCTTCTTTGGAAGAAAGGAGGGATTTTATCTGCTTGTCCTCTGCTCACCTCGATATAGTAGCCAAAAGCCTTGGTATAGCCTACTTTTAAGGTTTTAATGTTCGCACTCTCTCTTAAGCTCGTTTGGTATCTGGCTATCCACTCGCTGCTGTGGGACTGTATGTTTTTGAGTTCGTCGAGCTCGTCATCATATCCCCTTTTAAACACATTCCCATCGCTCAAGCGAAAAGGGGGCTCGTTGACGATAGCTTTTTGGATGAGGGCGACGATCTCACTTGCATCAAAGAGCTTGTCTAGAGCGTCATGGAGATAGCTGGAGCTGCAGTTTTGTAAGATCTGCAAAACATGGGGGATCTGCTCTAGGGAAAGTTTGACGGCGACCAAATCTCTTGGGGAGGCATACCCCGTTTCCACGCGCATGATGAGTCGCTCTAAGTCTCTTACTTGCTCGAGCTTCTGCGGCAATAAGGTAATAGCAGGAGAAGAGAGGAAAAAAGAGAGGGCTTCTTGCCTCTGTAAGATGGCATCCACTTCTAACAGAGGGTGCATGATCCATTGTTTTAAAAGCCTTCCCCCCATCGGAGTGGAAGTTTTATCTAGGAAATGCAGTAAGGTAAAAGAATCTTGCTTGTCGTGGAGGGAGTGGATCAGCTCTAAATGTCTTAGTGTGGCGCTATCTATGGACATATAGGAGCTTGTCGTCTCTTTCTGTAGGGACTGCACGTGTTTTAGAGGGATGCTAAGTTCCTCTTGCACGTAGATGAGAAGGCTTCCCGCTGCTATTGTGGCAGCGTGCATAGGCTTCAAGCCAAAACCATCTAAGGAGTGTACGCTAAAATGTTTAATGAGGTAGTCGTGGCAGTGCTGAAAGGCAAAATGCCAATCTTCTTTTACAACGAATACGAAAGAGAGGTCCTTTTTACACTCTTCTAATAAAGATTTCTGATGCTCAAAGGTCTTTTCAGAAAGGAGGAGCTCTTTGGGTCTCAGCCTTGCTAGCTCATCTAGAAGCGCTCCTGTATGTTCAAACTCATACACACGAAATTCTGCTGTGGTCAGATCTAGCAGTGCAAGGCCAAGGATTTGGTTTACTTGGATGAGGCAAGCTAGGTAGTTATTATTTTTTTCTGATAGGAGACTTGAGGTAACAACAGATCCCGGAGTGACAATACGTACGATCTCTCTTTTGACGAGGCCTTTGACTTGCTTAGGATCTTCCATCTGCTCAGCAATAGCTACGCGATATCCTTTCCCTACGAGGCGATCTACATAAGTATCGCTCGTATGAAAGGGGATGCCTGCCATGGGGATATCTTGTCTTTTTGTCAGGGTAAGGTCGAGCTCTTTAGATAAGAGGATCGCATCGTCATAGAATGCTTCATAGAAGTCGCCAAGGCGAAACAACAACAGGGCCGTTCCCGCCTGTTTTTTACAGGCGTGCCATTGGATCATCATGGGAGAAATCTTTGCGTCATTACTTGTGTCGATAGTCATGGGAATGAGTTTTTGCTGCTACAAAATGCAATTATGTAAGGGAAGTGAGTGTAAAGGCAAGAGAAAAATCAGCTGCCAAAAATCTTTTGCCACCAATGAGGGGGATTTGTCTTGGGGAACTCGCAGTCTTGAGAAGGATAGAGGACTTCTTTTTGTGTGTAGGTAAGAGGTTTTTGCGTTTTGCCACCTTCTTTTTGTGTGGCTATAGCGTCTGCTAAAAATTTTTGCACATGAGGATGGGTAGCGGTTGTAGAAGAAAAAGAAGGGGGCTTTACCTCCTCTTCAATTTCATTTAATACTTTATGGATCTGACTCCTGCAGCTTTGACTCCATAGGCCCAGCTGTTTTAGATCTTCATCTAATCGCTGTAAATGTCCGATGACGTCCTCTAATTGGGCATGAGGTTCTTTCTTATGTAGCCTAGAGGGGGGGCTCGTCGCCTGCTGCGCTTCCAGCTTGAGATGAAATACCTTTATGAGCAGGGGGATCATAACATTCTTGATCTGCTCTCGGATTTGAGCGAGAGAGGTGTCTGTTATTGTACCGGAAGAATGCACCGTTGCCTGCTTGCTTTGCATTCCTTCTTGTTTTGGCTCGTTTGTCTTGTCCCTCATCTTCCCACCACATAGTAAAAAAACGATCTTAGCATCAAATCCTCATTTAACGCCCTGCAAGGTTTTTTTATAAAGAGTTTTTTAAGATTTTTTACCTTTCTGCTTAAAATGTAGGGGTTCCCGGTATTTGGGTTTTATTCATCAAATCAGCGAAATCCACCTTTTTTATCTAGATTCCGCTGGTTTTGTGCATCAAACCAGCGAAATCTGCTTTTTTTACATAGATTTCGCTGGTTTGATGCACA
>JAHFTP010000018.1 GCA_023265495.1 Chlamydiota bacterium | reverse complement strand
TTTTTCCTTCAACAGCTCCACAACTTTAATCTCCTCCAAGTCTTTCTTACTCATGATGATAACTCCACTCATAAAAACCTCCCAGTTATGCCGTAACCGGAAATCTCTATTTTGGAGAGAGCGGAAGTTTCTAATTAGTGCTTATTTTCCAAGTTTTTGATTTTATTTAAATATTTTTTATGTAATAATCATTATTATAAACAACAATATTTAACTTTATAGAGTAATTAAGTGACTCCTATAACACTAAATACGACTTATACGGCTCAAGAAATCGTCCGATTGCCTATAACTACTCGTATCTCCGTCTCCACAGAGCGTTTGCCCCCTTCGGGTACCGAAGTTGATCTTTCTGCCTTTATAGAGAGCGCTATTAAGAGTGTCAAAGGAGTAAAAGACCGGGAGGATGGAGTAAAACGAAATCTTGAAAATCTGACACGACTGCTTTATTTGCTCATTAGCGATGCAAAAGCATATGAATCCATCTTCGTCAAAATAGACAGGAAGGCAAATCCGGATACCAATTTTCCTACTCCGTTGATACTTGAAGAGGAGTATGTTTCCGAACTAGAAAAGGGTTTTGGCACATGTTTTACTAATCTGGAAAAGATGTTCCTTGATCAACACGGCCATCCTCCTAACATGTATACAGACAACGTCAAACTGTATGCTCTCCATGGAAAAGATACACAAGGTCGGCCGTTTCTTAAAAAAATGGTAGAGTTTCTGAGACATCTTTTAGTCATACAAGAGCAAAGTGCAGATGTGAAGAATTTCCTTGCCCTTGCCAGCAATCCCTGTAAATCGGATGAAGATGTAATAAAAGGTTTTGACTCCCTAGGGGAAAAGAGCAAAGAGAATTTGTGCTATTTAGTGTGGTGGCATGCGGGTGATAGAGATAATAGCTCATTTGGAGAGCTTTGTTATGGAGAGAATAGAATCAGGGAAAATCCAAGGCTTTTTTTAAATGGCGCATTCATGCAAACGGATCTTGTTTTCCCGGGATATGATAGGGGTATCAGGCACGCATCAGAGCTTTTTTTAGGACAAGATCTCCAAGATTTTATGCAAAATTTTCGATGTTTAGATGTATCTGACGCAATGGAGGAAGGTGTGCCTCCTACTTGCCTGGATGGAGAAGAGACAATTCAGGTGCGGTTAAATAGCCCAATTGCAGAGGAGTTGATTTATTTTGTATCGAGAACTCCGCAGATCCGTGCCTTTCTAAGAAATGGAGATAGCTATAGAGAGTTCCTTGTAGATATGAGAGACTTTCGTGGCACTTACGAGGATATTTGTGAGAGCTTATCTAGCAGTACACTTGAAAACGAGAAGTCCTGTTTGGTTGTTAACTCCAGAAAAAATGGATATTTCAAGAACCTCTATCAGATTCGTTGCGAGACGAGTACCGGTGTGATCAGATTCGCGGAGAAGTTGAGCGATGATGAGTTAGTATCTACCATGCAATCGATTGCCAAATTGCGTAGTCTGACGTGTTGGCGCTCTGAAAGCGATCAAAAGAGAATCCATTTTCTTCTACATCAAATTTCTCATGGGCCAATGAGTAAAGACAAGATGAGATCCCTATTAGACAAGCTAACCAATACAGAACAAAAAGAGTTCTTGGAGTCGATACATCAGTATCGCTTCGAACAGATTGATGGCCTAACCTTCCGAGAGATTGAATCCCTAACCTTCCAACGGATTGATGTCCTAACCTTCCAACAGATTGATTGCCTAAAAATATTATTGGAGGAGATCACTCTGACACTGGGTCTGCAAGAGGAAGACAATGCGAAAAAAATATTGGATATAGCCTTGCAATTAGGCAGTATAGATATTATGCGGTTGTGTTGTGTGCAACATCCCAAATTCAAGGCATTATTGAAGGGTCATTTCTCCCTGTATTTCTCGGTCATTGCAATAAACACAAACTTAATGCGTTATTTTATAGAAGAGATAGAAATCGACATAAATAAAACCAAACCATTGAAAATGATGTTTTTCTTTAAAATTTTAGAAAAAATACGGTCATCAGTGGAAAATGAAGCGCAGTTCCTTTCTACTTTCAAATATCTGTTGGATAAAGGGGCGGACCCTAAGGCTCCCAATATTAGTAGGATGGGGTATTTCATCGATTTTATTGAGTTTGCATACTTTGAACTATCGAGAGTCCCCAAGAGCAGGTATGAGTTGATTAAAGAACTGGTGGAAAGACGTGGGTGTAGCATATCTGCAACCATGCAAAGAGATATGATACGGAACATACAAAAAGAGCCCGCTTTTGGAAAGCTCCTTGTACATGCAGGAAATCTTACACAAGAAGATCTTGATCTCTACATGCTGCCACCGTCTTGTGAATCCTCTGCAGAAGTTTTGCAAAAGCGTATGTTGGAAAATAAAACGGCCTTACTTGATAACGTTCTTCAACTGGATTTCACCAAGTATTTTATGGAGGACTATGATCTTATTGAAGAGTGTAAAAAGCTTAAAAAAGAAACAAAACTTTATCTAAAAACAAATGAAGATCCGGAGTTAACAGCGTCTTATAACGAGTTTTGCCGTATCTATGACCAGGTGGTGGAACGTGATGATTTGCTTGCAACTTTGCAGAAGATAAGTAGAGAACTTCGAAAGGATTCTTCTGTCTCTAAAGAGACGACAATGATGTTAAGCCTTTGGTCAGAACCCGAGGGTTATGATAAAGATCCTGCATTTTTTGCTCATAAAACAGAATTGTACCGTCCTTTGCGAACGGATCTTTTACGAGAGGCATCTCATGTCCATAAGGACATAAGGCTATTCAAAGAGTGGATTCATCTCGTGCACGGGACAAGATTAACACCTCCTATGTTGACGTCCGGAATGATTTTGCCAATGGGGATGCTACTAGAGAGGAGGATAATTCCTTTTAATGGAGAAACATCTGGCTCTGAGAAAAGTCGCAACAAAGAACATACTTGTTTTTCTTTGTTAACGTCTTCCTGCAATAATAGATCGGAGCATCTCTATGGGGTAAATACCGCTCTTTTGGTGTCGATAGTCTATGCACAGCAATGGCAGGGAGATGGAGGGAGCTATGAGTGTGTTTTTGATCGGGAAGAAACGAAGAAACGACTCACGATTGCAAGTATCGAAAAGGCTATGAGATCTTCCCTGAAGGCCGACAGCTTGGAACACACCTTGCTATTGCTCAACCTTGACATTTGGCGATTACGTTCTGTAGACCCGGGTGCAGATGCATATCTTGAGCCCGTGAAAGAATGGGTTACTGCAAGAATGGCAGGGGATCCCTCGCTGAAATGTATTCATAAGGCTTTAACAGACCCTGTTAGCAAAGTGGACCCATCGCAAATGGATCTACTTGAAAAACCCATATCGATTCTTTTTGGTACAGGATCGCAGCCTTATATCAAAGGTAGTGATACAAACCTGGAAAAACTCGTGCATGGAGAGCTGCGCCTTGGTAAGGATCTTCCTGTGGCATTTGTCTCTAAAGAGGACGTAGAGAGGGCTTCTTCCTATTTAGCGTCTTTGGATGTAAGAGTATACAGTCTTGAAACAGCAAAATACTTAGAATCGCAAAGGATGATTGAGGGGAGTAAGCGGGCCACTATGGAAAGGGCAATTGCTGACTATTCCCCCGTAGCTAAAACCCAAGCAAGAATTGGTTACTACTTGCAAAATGCTATTTTGCCGGTCTACGGGAAACCATTTCCTTCTGATCCGACTTATCGCGAAGGAGACGAGGAAAAACCTCTCGCATCTCCGTTTTATGGAGAGGGCCTTCCCTCGTACGAAGCGTACAAAGAAGGCGTAGATAGCGGAAGTGTTATTCCAAGAGTCACACATGGAAAAATGCATGCAGTGAGAACTTGCATTGCGTCGCAGATACTTGCAAAAATTTATGCTGCATCCCCAGATGAGATACCTGAGGACGATATACTGCTTTTATCGATAGCGGCAGCAGCGCACGACTGGATGAGAGGAGATGAGGGGGAAGATAGGTGGGATGAAGACAGCGCCCAAGCCTTGTATTGCTATTTGCTCTCTTTAGGGTATGAGAAAGAGCATATAGAGCGCTATGTGCATGCGCTGAAGGAAAAAGACCCTGCAGGGGATCTATTTACTTTCCTCACCCAAAAAATTATTCACGATGGAGACTGCTTAGAAATCATGAGAGTGCTTGAAGGCAAGAAGGACTTTGATCCTCAACAGCTACAGTTTTATCATTTAACCTCTATGGAGAAAGCTGATAAAGATGCTTTCATTGATGAGTGGTATCGTTTCATTAAGCTGACGGATAGCCTAGAGCTTAAAATGCAACTGGAAAGCCATCCGGGCAACTATTATAGCAACGTAATGGGCATCCTTCGCCGAGACCAGGGGGACTTTCCTATATTGAGTGGCTATTTAAAGGAAGAGCTGAAGGCTCACCCTGAATTTAGGGAAACTGAGAGTGCCTAGCAGGATACCGCCATGGCTGCGCAAAAGGAATAAAAATTTTGCTGAGAGTGTTTTTTCAGATGCCCCCGACGAAGGAGGGGAAATAGTTACGTCGTTTCTGTACAATAAGGGCTGTTTCAAGCTATAATGCCCCCTATTCTTACACGTAGAATTGGCGTAGTATAGTCCCACCCATTTTTCAATAAACTATTTTAAGCCTAGACTATTCCGAGTGTACCTTGGATAGGCTCATAAAAAAACAGGAACATCCTATGTCATTTACTCTATTCGGCCTTAGTGCGCCAATTTTACTAGCTATTTCTGAAGAGGGGTATACCGAACCCACCTCCATCCAGCAGCAAGCAATCCCTATGATTCTTGAAGGGAGCGATCTACTTGCCAGCTCGCAGACGGGCACGGGGAAAACGGCAGGATTTGTCCTCCCCCTTCTGCACAACCTTATGCAGAAAGATAAAAAAATCTCTTCCAAAGCCGTCCGCTCACTTATTTTAACACCGACAAGAGAACTTGCCGCGCAGGTGGAGGAGAGTGTGAGGACCTATGGGAAACACCTCCCATTAAAATCTTTAGCAGTATTTGGGGGAGTCAATATCGATAAGCAGATCGCAAAACTAAAAAAAGGCTGTGACATCATCGTAGCAACGCCTGGAAGGTTACTTGATCTAGTGGGGCAAAAAGCTGTCGATCTCTCTTTAGTGGAGATCCTAGTATTGGATGAAGCCGATCGTATGCTCGATATGGGATTTATCCACGACATCCGCAGAATCCTTAGCCTCCTTCCCAAGCAGCGGCAGAACCTGCTTTTTTCTGCAACATTCTCTAACGACATCAAAAAATTAGCGGAAGGTCTTCTTAAAGATCCGAAGACCATACAAGTGGCTCAGCGCAATGGAGCCGCTGAAGGGATTTTTCAGACGGTGCATCCGGTAAATAGTACGGATAAACGCAAGCTACTCTCTTTTCTTATTCAATCCAAAAAACTCAAACAGGTTCTTGTATTCACTCGCACCAAACATGGCGCCAACCGCCTTACACAAGATCTGCAAAAAGAAGGTATTACCGCTGCCGCGATCCATGGGAACAAAAGTCAAGCAGCGCGCACCAAAGCTCTCGCCGACTTTAAGCGGGGGGAAATTAACGTCCTCGTTGCAACAGACATTGCTGCAAGAGGGCTTGATATCGATCAACTTCCCTTTGTTGTGAATTATGAACTTCCCAACGTCCCTGAAGACTATGTACACCGCATCGGAAGGACAGGTAGAGCCGGCGCAGAAGGAGAAGCCATTTCTCTGGTTTGTGTGGACGAACAAGAATTTCTCGCAGACATTGAAAAGCTCCTTAAAAAGCAGATCCCCAAGGTCGTTGTCTCAGGGTTTGAGCCCAACCTCTCCATTAAACCTAAACCTATCTTAAATGGATTTGGAAGACGCACACCTCCAACAAGAAAAGGAGATGCCCCAAACACCTTTCATAAATACAGATCAAAGCAGCGCCCCAGCGCCGGCCAGCAACTGCTCCATAAGGCCATGCAAGGACATAAGCACAAGGGATAGTCAAAAACAAACACGGGGTTCAAAGCGGGCCAGCCCCCTTTGATAGATCCCCATATTTTTTTTAGCAAACTACTTTCTTGTTATCAATAGCTTTGCGGAAGGTTTTTCCTAGGAATATCGCTGTCACAAGCCATAGGGCGAGCAGAGGGAAGCCCAAAGCTCCGCTGAGCACTAAGTAGTGAGATCTGCCCACGACAGCACCGAATGCAGATTGCAGCGGCGCTAGCAACATATTAAACATAGATCCAGCTTCCTTGGAAGCCCTGGAACCAAATGTCTCTATCCATGCCTGCGCTTTAAAGCGGACATCGGGCGTGGTGGGGATGTAGAGCTGTTTCAATGCCGGGCCATTGAGTGCATAGTTTATAGCTTTTGATCCGACCATGAGGGTAAAGAGGAATGTGAGGCTATTGATCGTTAAAAAGCCAAATAGAGCACAGCCAACGATGACCGGCATGGCGGCGAGCGCCACGCCAATACCTAGAAAACGTGTGACATTACTTATGCCGAGCAGAAGGCAAAGTAAAGAGACAATATTCACGCTGGAGCCATAGATGCTTAAGTAATTGCTCAAAGCAACGCCTGAGTATTCAGCGCCTGCAGCCACTTTGAAGTTGAAGTCAAATATCGTTACTACGACTTCATAGATGAAGTTGGCAGCAAAGATCCCCATAAGGTAGCGGTGTCTGAGCATGAGCTTGAGCCCTTCCAGAAATCCGGGTTCCTGCCCTGATTCTTCCTTCTTTTCATTGTGTCCATGGAAGGAAGTGAGCAAGTTTGCCGGCGTTGCCCGTAGAAAATAGCGGACAAGGGGAATGATTAGTAAGATCAGCAACCCTAATATAGCCATAGAAAGTGCATCGGTAGATAGACTGAGCCTATGTGGCATTCCTCCAATGCTATAGGGGAAAATGATTCCTCCCATCTGACCGATGGCTACAACCATAGGGAACCCCCTTTTGGCAGAAGTAGGCTCTGTCGAGTCAGAGGCAAATGCCCAAAAAAGAGCGACGACAAGCGACCCAAAGCTCTCTACAAAAAGATACCATAGATACCCTAAGACCTTTGTGGCTGCAAAAGGAAGAAAAGAACGGGCCGCTATTTGCTCCGCAGTGCCCTGCGCTACGAGCATGATTGCACTGAAGCACAGCACAGAAACACCATAGAAGGCAGGTAAAATGATGAGCATCCTTTCTCTAGAGGTTTTTTCAAGGAGCTTTGTATAAAACATCACCAAAGGCAGCAGCGCTATCACAGACACCGTCTTAGCATACGGCAGATGCAACCTGTCAACGAGCTGTATGAAGACTGCGTCCTTTAATGGCCTCAGCGTCCAATAAACACCGATGATGAGGGCAAAAATCATCCCCATGCGCAAGAATTTTTTAAATTCCTCTTTCTCAAAGCTGCCAAAGTTAAATCGACATATCCACCTAAAAAGCTGTAATAACCGCCCTGCTATATTCATAGTACACCTCATATTCTACTCTATAAACTATAATATAAAACTATGGATATATATTTATATTATCGACATAGCCGATTATCTATATAATATCGATCTTCACAGAAAGAGTGCTTTGCAGTAGGGCAGGATCTCGCGGGTTCTTTGCGCTGAGCGGCTCGATACAAACAAAAGAGGAGCCTCTAGGATGATAGAGCTGCCAGCTGCTCTCTTCCGGATCATCTGCTTGAAAGCTGATCTTTATCGAATATGTCTGTGTTTTAAGGATGATGAAAGAGTCTAGATTTGGCGATGAGAGCTGAAAGCCGAAATCTGCTTCTTGATCTAGAGAAAAATACAACTCCCCTTTTTCGTCGAGCCAATCACGCGGGATTTTCTTCCAAATGTCTTGCTCTCGATATTCGGGCTTTACGGATGCCTGCACAAAAGCCTCCCCCGGAGGCAGAGCATAATAGTAGTGCAGGCCAACCACGCATGGCGTTTGCGCCTCCACTCCCAACTCGAGGAAAAGACCCGATGATAAGAGCTGCACATCAAAAAACATGTCAAAAGGAAATCCTTCCAGCACAGATAGAAGGACATTATTCCATGTGTCATTACCGGAGAGAGTGCTACTAATGGTATCTTTTGTATGCGACACATTCCAAGGAGCATATCTAGCAATGCCGTGGGAAAAGGGTTCTTTGACGCCTTTTGCCCGGAGCTTAGCGATGTGAGGAAAAACCTCGGCAAAAGGCACTGCAGGAATCTGTTTTCTATGATGGAAATGAGGGCCAATGAGGCTGCCACGCCCTGCATGCCTCTCTTCAAATAAGCCCATCGTTGTTTGATCTAGGGCCTCAATATCTCCTTTCCTGTAAGAGAGGAGGTTCATCCCCTTTTCAGGAAGAAAAACAGCGCGTCTCTGCACCTCATGCACAGAGACATCATGTAAGATAATCTTAGACAAAAGGCCCTCTAGTTAGAACACAAAAGGGATGATTTTATAGGGGACCCTTTCGCAGTATTTATTCCAATCGTTTCCATATTTTTTTGCGCACTTTTTATCGTCGCGTATCGCTCTGTCTATCAGAAGAATAGCTAAAAAGGTGACATAAAAGTAGGGAAGGAAGCTACTAAAAAGGCAAGGAAGAGTCCAGCAAAAAGCACCGAGCAGCTCAGGCACATAGTGAAAATGTCTAGATATACCCCAAAAACCTGAAGCTAAAAGAAGACTCTCTTTTTTTTCTCCTTTTTCTGTGACATACGTTGCGACAATTAAGGAAGGCTTTTTACTCCACACCTTGCACTCCCCATTCATCGCTCTTACTTGTTGCCTTTGTCTATCTGCAAAGTAGTTTAACATAATACTAAAGGCACCGAAGAGCACTATGGCTGAGAACCAAAATACGCCAAGGCGGATTGGATGGTTGACTAGATACATCGTGGCGGATGTGTAGATACAAGGAAGCCATACAAGACATCCCCAGCAAATGTAAAAACCAGTCCTATTATGCATAATATCTAAAGAACCCAGATATCCTGTCTCCCAAAAGAAAAATTTGGTGAGGTAGATGAGCTGCAGCAGGACTGATGCTACCATTGCGTCAGAGAGGCCGTAGAGCTCATGTTGCTTTGCGGCAAAGGATAGAATAATTAAGCTCCATCCGATCAAGGCAAATCGGCAATTGACAAAGACCTTTACATCCCATCCAAAGATTTTAGGATATAGCTCTGTACCCCAATAGTAATCAAATATGGGGTTGCTGGAAGATCCCGCATCGGAGGAAGAGGGGTTGAATCGACCTTTCAGATATAAAAACAAACAAAAAAACAAACTGAAAATATTTAAAGCGCCAAGAAGTTCTCCAAAGTGGTCATAAATGATTGTTGGAGAAAAGAAGTGAAAGACGTAACCTCCTAAACAAAACACGGCCAGTGTAATCGCAAAGCAGGTGATGCCATTATCTTTATAAACAGGGACATTGCCTTGAGGAGTTACTGGGCCATAAAAAACCTTTCCCGGTATAAAACGCATTAAAATAAGTTGCGTCACCCCAAAGATCAATAACATCTTCCAAGCAGCCACGCTGCCGAAAAACACCGGAGACCAAATGGAGTAGATAGTGGAAAATAACCCTACCTCAGAGATCAAGTGATAAAGAGCAGACAACGACCCTCCTAATGATACATTTGTATACCACACCAAAATCACTACAGGTGGGCAGCATACAAGCAAAAAGAGAGGACACAGTGTTCTACGAAAAAACCTAGTTATACCAGCGTCTGTCATTACTCCTCCTAGACATCCTTCAATATTTAGCCCATAAAGTTAGTAAATAGAGTATGGAAAGTATTTATTCCAGAAATTTTTATGACCTCGTGGGAAATGCCGTGCGCAAAAGCAAAGAACACGAGAAAGTTGGCAAGCGAAAAACACTACCTCTTGTAATTCTTAAGAAAGTTTGTCATACTGCAAACAAACGACAAAACTAGAGAACCAATGTCCAGCTTTGACGCATGTTATCATTCTCCATTTTCCCGGTCGAATGTACGACAAGGCACCCATTGTTCTTTGCTTTTACAATTTCTACTAGATGAATTATTTCAAGCCATAGCAGCCTTCAGTCATAGAGCTCCTGTAGAGGCCCTCTTCGTATTAGAAAAGTCTCCCTTTTATTCTCTGCTATGGTCCTCTCCTACAGGACATATCAATAAGCTCAGCGAGCATGCGCAGCTGCTAGACGCTTCATTTCCACATGACAGAGACACGACCTCTATCTTTAGTCATGCATTAGAGAATACAAGGAATCTACTCATCAACTATATCGAACATCGGAATAAGGTTTCCGATTTTGAGGTGGAGCTCGCTTCCTATCTTAAGCAGATGTTTTCCCTATTAGAGCCCTTGATGTACAGCTGCAAGCACGACGAAAATTTTATCTATTTCCTTTTACGCCATAAAAAGCAGATAGCCCTGCTATCTCACCCACAATATCTTGCCCTCTTCTTAGAGAAAAGCTTTCCTCAAGGTCTCGACCACCTCTGCGAAATTATGTGCGATCATTTCCATGCAAGAGGCTTTGCTAGCACAATCCCTGAAGTCAAACAGGCTATTTCCGAGCTTAAAGATGGATAGAGCCTTCTATAGAAAACAGCTAAACGACATTCTTTCCTTCTTCGAGCAAAACTATATCTCCTCTGATAGCCTCCTTTGCCAAGAACAAACGAGGGCTTTGCCGCCTTCGTATAAAAAGGATCCTCTCCCCTCCGCTCCGCAGAGAGCAGCCTCTCCTGCAGTAAGACCATACGAACCATCCCCTCCTACAAAGGAGAGAACAGATCAGGGGATACAGGCTCCCCTTCCAACCAAGCTGCCCCCTGCAAATGCAGAAGTGGTCTTTGAAAAGATAGCCCCTGCTGCGAGGGGCAAGGACCTGTCCACGCAAGAAGTACTAGGTAAAATCAGAAAAACCTTTTCCTACATGGAAATAGAAGAGACCCCACCTTCTGACGAGATAGGCAGGCTCAAAGCCAACCTATGGAGGGAAGAGCTGAAACCTGTTGACGTCTTTCTTTTCCACTTTGCAGAAGATCAAGAAAGTGATGGTCTTATGCAAAACCTCTCCGCTGCTATTACAAGAGATCTTCTCCCATGCAAAATATGGAAAGTGGCCCTATGGGAAAAAAAATTCTCTTGGGAGACCTTCTTTCATCTTTATCACCCCAAGCTTATTATCAGCTCCCCTGCACTGCTTAGACACGGCTCTCTCCTTAAATTTTACAGAGAAAACCTATCCTCTTCAGAGAAGTTTCTCTCTCAATGTCCCCTGCTGCTTACAGCGCCTCTAACTACCTATCTCACTTCTCCCGAGCAGAAGAAAACCCTCTGGAAAGATCTATGTCTGATGCTGAAAAAAAACTAATAGCCTCCGTCATCCTAGACGATGCTGTAAGTATACCATTTGACTACAGCGTCCCGCCGGATTTGCGCTCACTTGCAAAAGTGGGATCGAGGATTGTAGTCCCGGTAAAAAATACGCTGCGCAAGGCGACCATCTGGGACCTGCGAAAAGAGCTGGCCACAAGAGTTTTAAAAGATGTAAAGGAGATCCTTGTAGAGAGGCCCGTACTCAAAGAAGACTTGATACAGCTAGCCTCGTGGATGTCGCACTACTATTGTACCCCTCTTCATAAGGTGTTAAAATTTATCCTCCCTCCAAGCATCAGAGAAGACAAACAAACGCAAGCGCAACTCTTTGTAAAAAAAGAAGAGTCCTTAGAAGATCTGGCCAACTATTGTAATTCCATCAGAGCTTCACACCCCCTGCAGGCACAAGTCCTCGACTGCATCCTCGCCTCGCCAAAAGGGATGTTTCTATCCGAGCTTATGGAAAAAGCGGGCGTGTCAAGAAGTCCCATTGACACATTAGTTAAGAAAAAAAAGATTTCTCTAGAGAAGATGCAAATAGACAAATCCCCAATCTGGGAGCACGATTTTTTTCTTACAAAAAATAAAGTGCTAAACAAAGAGCAGGAAAAGGCTCTCCAAAGCATTGTTTCCTCCCTTGAGAAAAACACCTTCTGCACCCATTTACTCCATGGCATCACGGGCAGCGGCAAGACAGAAGTCTACCTACAAGCCATAGAACACACCCTACAAATGCAAAAAACCGTTATATTTCTTGTGCCGGAGATCATCCTCACCTCACAGACAATTGAAAGGATAAGGAGTAGATTCAAGGAAAAGATCGCCCTGTTACACCATAGGTTGTCTCATGGGGAGAGGCTCTACGGCTGGCATGACATAGAACAGGGAAAAGCTCCTATCGTCATCGGAGCGCGCTCTGCCATTTTCAGTCCTGTGCCCAACCTTGGCCTTATCATTGTAGATGAGGAGCATGAATCCTCCTATAAGCAACAAGGGGAGAGTCCCTGCTATCATGGAAGGGATGTCGCTGTGATGCGAGGGAAAATAACAAATGCCGTTGTTTTACTAGGCTCTGCCACCCCAAGCCTGGAGAGCTATTACAACGCAAAGCAAGGGAAATACGTACTCAGCGAGCTAAGCACGCGTCCCGACAGTGCCACACTACCGAGTGTGCATGTTGTTGACATGAAAGTAGAGTATCTCAAACAAAAAGGATTTGCTCTTTTTTCCGATAAACTTATCTCCTCTTTGAAGGGCCGTATTTCAAAAGGGGAGCAATCCATTCTCTTGCTCAACCGAAGAGGGTATCACACCTCCCAGCTATGTTTGCACTGCTCTCACGTCATGAGCTGTCCCCACTGCGAAACAAAACTGACATTCCATCTAGGAGAAAGTTTACTTGCCTGCCACCTTTGCGACTATAGGATTCCCCCTCCTAGGGTATGCCCTAATTGCCACAAGGAAGGACATCTGAAATACAAGGGCTGTGGCACAGAGATGGTGGAAAAAGCTCTTTATGCCCTCTTCCCCGAGGTAAGGATCCTCCGCATGGATGCCGACACAACAAGACACAAAGGAAGCCATGAAAAGCTCTTTAAAGAGTTTCGCAGTGGCAAGGCTGATGTACTCATCGGCACGCAGATGATCGCCAAGGGCCTCCATTTCCCTGCAGTTACGCTCGTTGGCGTCCTCCACGCAGACACAAGCCTGCAAATACCTGATTTCCGCTCGTCAGAAACCTCTTTTCAGATGATCACGCAGGTGGCGGGAAGGGCAGGGAGGGGAGAGATCCCAGGAGAAGTGATCATTCAGACTCTGCTTCCCGACAATCCCATCATCCAAAAAGCGGCCAAGCAAGACTATTTTTCTTTTTACGAAGAAGAGATCTCACAGAGGGAGCTATTTACATACCCCCCTTTCATTAGGATGGTAAAGATTACTCTCTCCGGAGAAAGTAAAGATCTTACGGAGCAGAAGGCCGTGTCCTTAAGAGAGCTGCTCATCAAGCAGCTGCCCCCCGCCAGTGAGATACTTCCCGTTATCCCCTGCGGCCATGCCAAGATCCAAGGGAAATACCGCTTTCAACTGCTTATTAAAACCGATAAAATTGCGACCATCTCTGCTCGCCTAGCAGCTATAGTCCCCTATCAGGATAAAAAAATACAAATCTCTATTGATGTAGATCCTTTATCCACATTTTTTTAAGTAGCTTCTTCTTTACAAAACGACGTTATTTTGCTAGAAAGCAAATAAGACTTATATAAAGGAGGCCCCCTTTGCATTCTAAAAAACTCATAGGACTTGTTGTTTTAGCCATAGGCGTTGGCCTGATGGCCTTTGCTATGCATTCCATGTATCGCATAACAGAAGCAAAAAAAGAGGTGAACGATGTGCAAGGACTCATCTCTGATAATCCCGTTGGATCTGTTGTAGGAAAAGACCTACAAAAAGAAGTATCCCAATACGACGTGGAGGTGATGTGGGCACTGATTGGAGGAGTTGTACTTGTCTTCGTAGGTGGCGGGACTCTCATTTTTGCTAGAAAGCGCAAATGAACGACCGTCAATCAAAATATAACCTGATTTATTCCACAGGAAAAAAAGAAATCGTCGCCCTATTAAAAAAGCAGTCTAAAAAAAAAATTAACAAGGAATTAGAGCACCTCTCCGCACAAACGAAGAAAGCCCTGCAAAAGTACAAGCAAGCACTAGAAACGCAAGGGATCCCCTCCAACCTGCACATTGCGCTAATAAGCGCCAAACTAGATAGAGGAGTCTTTCTGAGGCCCAAGGCCAAGCCCATCCTCCCTGGAGACTTTATAGGCATATATACAGGGACATTAGAGCTTGTCCCATCAGGCGATGAGACAAACAACCTCTACTCGTATGATGCAGCTCAGCACATCAAACTCTCTAAAGAGCAGTTATCTCTAGTAACAGGCCATAAAAAGGTGGATAGCAAAGAAGAATTCTCCATTCAGGTCAACGCCTCCAAGTCTGGGAATTTCACTCGTTTCATCAACCACAGCTCCTCTGAGACCAACGTGGAAGCAATAGCCACCATTATGCCGGATGACACGATAGAGATCATTCTCTATGCTCTCACCAAGATTCTGCCGGGAGACCAGCTCCTGAGCAACTATGGAGGAGCCTATTGGAGAGCTCTTTCTTTTATTCCGGACGATGTAAAGCCGGATACGTACGTGATGGGAGCTAATGGTAAGCTATCTTTACTCCACCC
>JAHFTP010000159.1 GCA_023265495.1 Chlamydiota bacterium | reverse complement strand
AACCCCGGGGAGCATTTCACAAGCACACTAACAAAGAGGAGCAAAAATGTTAGTAGCCGATAGAGTAGAATGGCAGCATGTAAATGCTGCCACAATAAAAGCAATTCAGAGGTACTTTCAGAGCACTCAATACAAGCCGGATCCTAAAAAACTAGGAGCATATGCAAAGACATTGCGCGTTAACATAACCCATACATCTTATCGTACACAACATGACATCAGATTTAGAAAAATCATTCAAAGCAAAATTTCGAGCTATCGCAAAAGAAAAAAATCGTGATCCCACGGATCTTTGGCAAAATCTCACGCTAGAGCGCTTTTTAGTACGTTTGGCTAACTCGAAATACCAGAAGTAGTTGCTGAAGTTATAGATACAATTAACGGTTGGCTGCGCTTAAATACCGGACTAATTAGCAAAGAAAAGGAGGAAGCTTGAATTCGGCCTCTTTAGGAGGTTGTGAATTGCATATCCACTTTAGGAACAATGATAGGAGCATTTCTTTCGAAAGGCCAAAACGAATCCATCCATAGAGGAATCGCATTTGCTAAAGCCATGGCAAAGTTATTTCCCACATCCATTGCATTGCTCGGAGCATAAGGAATAAGAACAAACATGCTGACGACAAAAGCGACAAGATAGAGGATTTGCTGGACCAATCTCACAGTCTGCGCCCTGTTCCATCCGGCAATCTCCTTTTCTAGTTTTTGGATCTGCTCTTCGATCTTTGTTCTATCTTGAGAGAGAAGAACATCGACTAGGCCAAACATCTCTACACTGACTGTGACCCCCATTTCTGTTTGTAAATTCTCTATCTGAGCGCACATAACCTGCATAAGCTCCTCCTGAGAAAAACTCTCTGCATAGATCTGCTGAGGGTTTTTTCTTAAAAGCTCTTGCATAGCGCCTTCTAACTGAGCCAGTATTTGGGTTTCTTCTTTTACTTCTGCTCTTATCTTCTTTTGCAGGGAAACATCTCTAGAGTCCGTTTCATATTTCTTTATTTTCTGCTGCGAGGCTTTGATTTGTGAAAGATAAGTTTTGAGCGTCGCTGCGGTACCCTCGTCGATTTGGAACGGTTTGATTAGCTTAGCGACATCTATCGCCTCACAGTCATATAGGAGCGCTTTCATTTCGGCTAATTTCAGCTTGGCGCCGGGATCCTTTTTAGAAACAATAGGACCTATTCTGTAGCACACCTCTATAATTGTGGGTATAGTTATTATAAAGAATAGAACAGGCAAAATCCAAGGATTAGATAAAATGCCTCCCACGGCTGCCAGCAGGGATACCTTCATACCTAAAGAAGCTAAGATCATTACAATCCCAATACCGGTAAGGCCTAGAAAATCAAGGAAAAGCCTTGGCGCAAGGATATAGTCTCCTCTGCGGAGCGCATCGATGGCATATTTTAAACTTTGAATCCCCACGCCTAAGTTTATCACCCCGCCGATGACCCCGCATACCATAGTGGCCATGACAACCCCACTGCAAACCGCTAGAGTAGGCATGACCCCTTGCGCCCCCTCAAAGGCAAGGTATCCCATAGTAAAAAAGTCTCCCCCGATAAAAATGGGGTTATAACGATCCCATACGCTCCCTAGCGCTTCTTCCTTGGCTGCAGTTTTCTTGGCTAAAATGCCCGATACTAGCCGCATCAAGGGGCTAGTATCTTGGACTTCTTCCCTCTGCCTCTCCTCATTAGGAGGGAGATTGGATAAATTAACATCTAGTGTAATACTCATTGGTAAATTCCTCATATTTTTACTTAAGCTAAACAGTGCAACTTGCTTTGTTTTAGTAGCTTATATCTAAAATGTTTGTGTTTTTATTTAGATAATGGCTGTTTTGCGGCGTGATGCCGCTTATGAGGATGCTTATGATGGCGCCCACTGCTGAGAGCAGTAAGGCCAAAAGCTGGGAAAAGAATAGAAAAGGTGTTTTTATTCATAGTATCGTCTTATTAAGATGGTATTCATCGTATCATATTTTTACTTATCATGCAATTAAATAATATAAGATTGGTATTTTATGTTATAATTGAATTAAAATCAGTAAGATAATTATAATTAACTTAAACAATTAAGAAACTATAGTATAAGTACATTATGGTTATTCCAGCAGTTTCAACAGAAAATCAAGTGCTTTTCTCGCTTCCTCAGGGGAAACCGGATCCTCAGGTCCTCTGCTCAGGGAAGACATTATACACTCGTGCACGTGTGCCCCAAGGTATACAAAAGGGAGCTACTTGTACTTATTACTCTATGAACATGATCCGAGGGCGCATTGGCAAACATCCATCAGCTGAGATGTCTGAGGCCAGAGCCGTGGAAGCGAGGGCCTCTATGAGAAGAAAAGAACTCACTGCCTTACGGGAGCAGCACAGAAGAGACGTAAAATTAATAAACCTTTCGAAGGAAGTCCCCGGCTTAGCTGCATTAGAACTATGGAAGAGAGAAAAAGCCCCGGCTTTTCTGAGAAGCATAGCAAGCATACCTAGCCCACCGGAGGAGGTTGCGAAGGTGCTTGGGAGCTTACGCCGAATACTACAGAGCTTTGCTGAGCAAACTCGCTTTGATGATGTATTGGATTATCTCGCATTTAGAAACATAGTAGACATCAACGCAGTGAATCTCCGATTTTTGACTGATATGGGAGAAGACCCAAAAAGCCTATTTGAAGAAGCAATAAGAAAAAAATCTCTCAGCAGCCCCTTCCCTCTAGGCTACGATTCTTGGGGATCTCTTTCCGAAGAAAGCAAACGCCCCGCTTTGGAGTCCTTTGCGGATAAGGTCTGTGCCGAGCGTTATGGTCTGACAAAAACACGGTGGCATCCGACGAAGGGAATTGAGACCTTAATCGGAGCTCTTAAAAAGGACGGCCCTCTATTCGCATCGGGTCAATTAGGGCAAACTTACTATCGGACAGCTCCCTATCAAATGGAGACCGTCGCACGTAGGGCCATATGGGGATGGGAAGAAGGCGACTTTGAAGAAGGATCGCAAGAGTCTCTGCATGCCGTCGTGGTGGTAGGCGCCAAAGCCGAGGGAACAAGGGGCTTTGTGTATTTTGTAGATCCTGCAGACGGAAGCGATCCCTCCAATCCCGACAAGCAAAGAATCTACATACTCCCCTATGCCAGTTTTGTAGAGCGTATTAGCGATTTAACTCATCGCATGTATTTCTCAGGCACTACCTCATACCACCCGAAAGACCAGGACTACGGACTGCATGGCCCCGCAACCAAATCTCTCACAGATGCTGTTTAGCTGCTCTTAGAGCAAAGACTTTTCTATTTCTTCTAGAGATTTACCCTTCGTCTCAGGAAGGAAATAATAAACAAAGACAAAAGCTACTGCGCTGAGGACCCCAAATAGAACAAAAGCCCCTCCTAGGGTGATTTTTCTTACGAGATCTAAGAACACTAGCGTTACTAAGTAGTTGCCAATCCAGTTGAACGCAGTAGTGAGACTAATTGCTTTACCCCGTATTTTTAGTGGATACGCCTCAGAGACAAATACCGCAGTGACCGGACCGAGGCCTACAGCAAAAAAGGCGACATAAGCAAAAATAGATAGAAGAGCTACTAATCCCCCTGTTTGCATATGAGAGAATAGATGAGCGCTTAAAATGGAAAGACTGACACACATACCGGCCAGGCCGGTAAGAAGCAGAGGTCTCCTGCCAAGCTTGTCTAAAAAATGGACAGCAAAAAAGGTGACAAAAAAGTTGATCGCCCCCACACCTATTGTGGCGAGCAAGGTCATGTCTGTTGTAGCATAACCGGATAGTTCAAAGATCCTAGGAGCAAAGTAAATCACGGCATTGATCCCGGTGATTTGTTGGAACATGTTTAGTAAAATACCGAAGAACACCATCTTTTTTATCTTGGGATTCCAAGAAGAAATAGCAGTTTTCATAGAGGTCTCTTTCTGTAGAGAAAGGAGATCATTTTTCTGTTGTGGAGTGAATGTCTTCCCAAAATACCTCTTCCACGAGGAGGCGGATTGCCTTTCCCTCTTTTGTAAAAAGAGCCAGCTGGGACTTTCTGCACAAAAATAAAGAAGGAGTGCTTGCAAGAGTGCAGGCACCAAGGCAAGGCCAAAGACAAGACGCCAGTCATGGTCGCGAGTTAAGTAATAATTTGCTATGTAGCCGCAGAGGATCCCTAAGGTGACTATGAGCTGATGAGAAGAGACAAAAGCTCCGCGCAGCCTTGTCGGAGCAATCTCCGCCAAATACAGAGGAGCAATAGAGGAGACAATGCCCACACCAAGTCCTGTGATGAACCTTCCCAGGAGAAACTCAACCTTGGTCTTACAAATGAGGACAAC